>JAUMVS010000148.1 GCA_030530045.1 Phoenicibacter congonensis | reverse complement strand
GGAGCATAGCGGACTCGAACCGCTGACATCCACACTGCCAGTGTGGCACTCTACCGAGCGGCCGTAGAACACAGAAAACAATCTGTGTTCTACGGCCGCTTTTTTCATGCTTCAAACCCGAAAAACACCGTAATATCTACATTTTTGATAATACCAAATGCACTCGATAATGGCAACCACAGATTGTGGAAAATGTCATCATTCAAACATGAGCCATCATAAAAAGACGCAACTGCCAGTTTAATGCCCCCACCGATTGAGCTAATAATTATAAAGGAGGAAACACACAAATGACCAAAGTAATCGCCTGCGCCCATGAAAAAGGGGGCGTAGGAAAAACCACCACAACCGTGAACCTTGGCGTTGGCCTTGCCCGTCAAGGAAAGAACGTGCTTCTTTTGGACGCCGACCCGCAAGGGGATTTGACCAAATGCCTTGGCGTCAAAAATCCCAAAGAACTGACCAGCACCATTTCAACCGTCATGGACTATCTCATTGCCCACTCCGACGAAGATGCTTCCCCCGATTTTGAGTACGCCGCCCCCATCAGGCAGCATACAGAGGGCGTGGACTTCATCCCCGCCAACGCCAGCCTTGCAGCTACGGAGGTCACGCTTGTGAACAGCATGAGCCGCGAAACAATCCTGCGGCAATATCTTGATATGGTGAAGGACGAATATGACTACGTTCTCATCGACTGCCGCCCCTCGCTGGGCTTAACCGTCGTCAACGCCTTGACCGCTGCCGACAGCGTGATTATCCCCGTGCAGGCGCATATCCTCGCCGCCGATGATATGGACGCGCTGTTCAAAACCATCGGGCGCGTAAAGCGGAACTTGAACCCGGGCTTGCAGGTAGACGGTATCGTTATGACCATGGTAGACAGCCGCACGAACCTTTCCCGCAACACCATCCGCGCCGTGCGGGACGTTTACGGCTCGCTTGTGCGGGTGTTCAAAAGCGAGATACCCTTTGCAATCCGCGCCGCCGAAGTGCCCGAAAAAGGCCAAAGTATATTCGCCTACGACCCAAACGGGCGTGTAGCTAAAGCATACGAAGCACTCACAAAGGAGGTCATGCAGATTGGAAACCGCGAACACGAACACAAAAAAGCCGAAAATCAGCACGTTAGATGACCTGTTCGGTCTACCGCCAACCCCGGCGGAGGGCGGCGAGCAAATCCAAGAGATAGCGTTATCCCAACTCCATGAATTTGCCGACCATCCATTTCATGTGACGGACGACCAATCGCTGCGGGATATGGCGGAAAGCATTAAAACGTATGGACAGCTTACCCCGGCGCTGGCGCGACCCTTGGAGGACAAGCCCGGCGAATATGAGCTTGTGTCCGGCAACCGCCGCCACCGCGCTTGCAGTATGGCAGGATTGACGCACATGAAGGTCATCGTCAAGGAAATGACGCGGGATGAAGCCATTATCCAAATGGTGGACGCGAACTTGCAGCGTGAAAGTCTTTACCCAAGCGAGAAGGCTTTTGCCTATAAAATGAAACTGGATGCGCTGAAAAGGCAAGCTGGTAGACCTCAAAAGAATTATTCCCAACTTGGGAATAATTTTAGTACACGCACATCAAGTCAAGAACTTGCTGAAAAATCCGGGGATAGCAAGAGCGCAATTTTCCGCTATATCCGCTTAACTGAGCTAATCCAACCCCTCCTTACCATGGTGGACGATAAGAAAATCGCGCTGAACCCCGCCGTGGAGCTTTCTTACCTTTCCCGAGAACAGCAAACCGACTTGCTTGACCTCATGCAAGCCTACGACAGCACCCCGTCTTTGGCGCAAGCCCAACGGCTAAAGGACGCGGCAAGGAATGGCAAGCTGGATAGAAACGGTATCGAGCTTGTTTTGCAGGAAGAAAAGCCAAACCAACGCGAGGTGTTCAAATTGCCACGGGAACGGCTGGCTAAATACTTCACCCCCGACACGCCGTTGCAGAAAATGGAAGAAACCATTGTAAAAGCCCTTGACTTCTATTATAAAAAGCTGGAACGGGACAGGCAGACAAGAGAATACAGCAGATAACCACGAAAGCGCCCAAGCATGGGCGCTTTTTCACCTTTTTGAAGTGCTATATGGAGTGTCATTGAAAACTAATTGAAAATGCACTAGTAGTATAGTAAGCAGCTAACATATGTATGCAGTCATAACCACTTGAAACATAATGCTTTTACGGTATAATAGTATTATTATCAATTGGGAGGGCAAAATGGAGTTTAGCGATAATCTATTATTACCATTACGTCAGCAGCAGTCTACTATCCCCGGACGCTCACCTATTGAGGAATTTTATAGTGACAAATCACGAATAATTTATTCATCGTCATTTAGGCGTCTACAACAAAAAGCGCAGGTATTCTCCCTTGAACCAAACTCAAATGTACGTACGCGACTTACCCATTCACTTGAAGTTGCCGATATCGGAAGAACTCTAGCAAACAGAATTGGGAATGAACTGTATGAAAAAGGGATAATAAAGGATTCAGCTTATATTTCGCAAATCGTTGCTATCGTGGAAAATGCATGTTTACTTCATGACATCGGGAATCCTCCATTTGGGCATTTTGGCGAGGCTGCAATAAAGGATTGGGCAAATAAGAATTTAAAGAAGTACGCATGTGACGCAGGAATAGGAGCAGCCGCTGTAGACTGTGTTTTATGCGACTTCTTAGAATTTGATGGTAATCCACAAGGGCTTAGAATTGTAACGAGGTTGCACTGTGAACGCGATAGGTATGGACTTAATCTGACCTATCCAACATTACTGTGTGGCATTAAATATCCCCGAAAAACCGGCGACAAGCCAGAATACGCCACACAGAAGAAAGCAGGCTATTTTCTATCTGAAAATGACACAGTTAGATGCATTATTGATAGTATGGGGTTAGAAGCTGACAAAAAATATCCTCTTGCATATATTATGGAGGCAGCCGATGATATATCTTACTGTCTTAGTGATATTTCAGATGGTATAGAAAAGGGTATCCTTTCGATTGAAGGCTTCTTGGATTCCCTTAATGAAGAATGGAGCAAGGAGTATTCAGAAGAATTTCCTCTTGAATTGCCCACTCCACATACGAATTATTTTAACATGATTTCCGTTAAATGGTCTAGAGCTATGGTTGATGAAACCGTTAAGTACTATGTAGATCATTTTGAGGAGTATTTATGTGGAGAAAAGAAAGATATTTTAAGCAACTGTAATTGCGGAAAAGCCTTTGAAACTATCAAATTGGTTTCCAGAAAAAAGCTTTATAGGTCGATAGAAGCAGAGCGTATTGAGTTATCAGGGTATTCCGTTATTACCGGGTTGCTTGATCGGTTTGGAGAGTTATTAAAATTAAGAAGAAATCAATTTGAGTGGCTTACTGATGAAAAGCAATCTCCTCAAGATAAAGGCATAGACTTGCAGTGGCGGATATATAACAGACTATCTCCCAGAATGATTAAAAGTTACAAAATGCAAATAGATGAATATAAGAGTTCTTCTTTTGCAAGTCGTTATGGCTTAAGTCCTAACGACATAGAGTGGTGGCTACGTGCTCATATGATTATTGACCATATTAGTGGAATGACTGATGGTTATGCTTTGGAGTTGTACAAAATTTTGATGGGAGCAATACGAATATAATCAACCATATATAAAAGCTGCATATAAAGGCACACAAAAGCGTCCAAGCATGGGCGCTTTTTTTGTGCGAAGGAGGTGATGATTTGAACTTTACCGAAGGAAAAGACCTCGAATATGAGCGGCTCATGCGCCAAAAACCGAACTACCGGCGCAAATTGGACAAAACCAGCCGGGAGCGTGATTGTCCCCATTGCCTGTACTGGAATGAAGCCCTGCAACAATGCCCGCTCGACAAATGTATCGTATACGACCAACAGCCTGCACCAAGGGGGTAACAGGTAATTTGGCAGCACATCACCGGCGGCGCTCAACTCCGTCCCCTTCCCCCTACAACCCCCAACCCTTATTACCAGCCGAGAAAAACAATACCAGCCGGGAAATGAA
>JAUMVS010000147.1:2535-4057 GCA_030530045.1 Phoenicibacter congonensis | reverse complement strand
AACAATTTGGCGATAAAACATATTGATAGCGGTGGAAGTCGGAATCCCAAGACTGGAGAGAATCGCCTCGGCCTGTTCCTTGACTTCGGGCTCGACTCGTGCGGTAACATTAGAACTTTTGATAGCCATACAGCGGCACCACCTTTCTTGCAGACAGTATACCATATTGTATGTCGGATTGCAATACAGCATAACAAGCGGCACGAATGCCGGAATAGAATTGTATGCCGAAACAGTTTGAATTTCTCGAATAAATTTGCTATGATAGAAATAATCCTATGGCAAAGGGTGGGTGCATTGTGGTAAGAATCGGAATTCTGGAGGATGAAGCGGCGTACAGTGAGCGATTACTGACGTACTTAAAGCAGTATCAAACGGAAAACCCGGATTTTTCCTATACAACAGAAATTTATACAACCGGCATAGCGCTGCTGACGAAATTTGTAAGCCAGTTTGATCTGCTCTTTTTGGACATTCAGCTGCCCGATATGACGGGCATTGAGGCTGCCCGCCGCATACGGGAAAAGGATGAATCCGTTCTGATCCTGTTCACCACCAACTACAGTCAATATGCGATCGACGGCTATTCCGTCCGCGCATTTGACTATATGCTGAAGCCTCTTTCCTACCAGCCGTTCAGCAGCAAGCTGTCCCGAGCGCTGCGGGTACTTTCTTACAAAAGACAGCATTGAATTGCATCTGAAAACAAAACAGGGCAGCAAAAAAATTCCTGCGGATGAAGTGCAGTATATTGAGGTATTCGCCCACGACCTGCACTTTTATACCGATTCGGAAGAAATCAAGATCTGGGGGTCCCTTTCGGAATATGAGAAAAAGCTGGAAAAAGCTCACTTTGCGCGTTGTAACGTAAGCTATTTGGTAAATCTTCGCTATGTCAAAGAGATACAAGGCAGCGAGGTATTGGTAGGAAAACACCGTTTGCCCATCTCCCGCGCAAAGCGAAAGGAATTTTTGGCTGCATTTGCGCAGTACAAAGGGGGAAGCTTATGATCTATTCGTGGTATCAGGCGCATTGGCAAGCCCTTTTGCTGCTGCAGGCGGCGCTGGGGACATGGGTGTTCGCCTATGGATTGAAACGCCGCCCGCACTTCATACGGCGCGCTGCATTTTCGCTTGCGGTGGGCGCCCTTCTGGCGGAGGGAGCCACACGGCTTTTGTGGCATTTCTGCGGGTGGGCGCAGCTTTTAACGGTTTCGCTCATATACGGATTGCTGATTCTGGTCGGCTTTATCTGTTTTGAGGAATCCATCTGGACAGTTATGTTTGTAGCATCCTCCGGCTATATGCTGCTTTATATTGCCAGCAATATAAAGCAGCTGCTGCGGCTATGGCCGTGGGTAAACGGCTTTATGCAAACCGATGTCGGTCTTATCTGTATAGATGCGCTGTGCTATGGGGGATGCTATCTGTTGGCACATAGAGTGTTTCGCCATGAAACAGACCGTGTGGAGGTGGAGTTCAATGATAGGCTCAAGGTTGCATTTTCAGTGGGGGTACTGCT
>JAUMVS010000147.1:0-2525 GCA_030530045.1 Phoenicibacter congonensis | reverse complement strand
GCTGATTTGCGCCTGCCTGAGCAGATTTAGCCGTATTGTGCCGACGCTGATCCACAGTGATCTGGGCTGTGGTCATGCTATGGTTATCTGTATGTATCAGGTCGTGCTGGGCGCATTTATGCTGCTGCTGCAATACGGTGTTATGGAGCGCACGAGATTGGACCACTATGTGGACACCATGCAGGAGCTGCTGCATCAGCAGCACCTGCAGTACGAAACCAGCAAGGAAAATGCCGAGCTGGTCAGCGAAAAGTACCATGACTTCAAAAAGATGATCGAGGGGCTTCGCAAAAACCATGTGAATGAAAAGGCGCTGGATAAGCTGGAAAAAAGTGTGGAACAGTACGATATGGCGGTGCATACCGGCAACGACGTTCTGGACATACTGCTGAACGAGAAGCGCAGCAACTGTGCGGCTTATGACATAGAGCTCACCTGCTTTGCGGGAGCAAAAACGTCCGATATCATTGAGGACATCGACCTGTATTTTCTGCTAAACAATGCCTTGTCCAACGCTGTGGAGGCTGTGCAGGACGTACCGCAGGGCAAACGCTTTATCTCGCTGACGATGCAGCGCGATGCGGATATGCTGTCGATCCACATGGAAAACCCCTATGCCGGTACCGTGGAAATGCGGGACGGACTGCCGCAGACACAAAACGACCCGGATTACCACGGCTTTGGTATGCGCAGTATGCAGCGAATCACCGAAAAACACAATGGTTCACTGACCGTGCAGCCCAAAGACGGATTGTTTCAGCTCGATATTCTGCTGTTCAAACCCCTGCCATGAGTTTGCCGATTACTGATTATGATGTAAATTCTACCAACCGTGCGGTTTCCGTTGTGGAAGCCGCACGGTTTTGTTATGCTGGGGATGTCAAAACGTACCGAAAAAATGACGGTACAAATAAAAAGAAAAAGGAGAAAAGCAAATGAAGAAACTACTCGAAAACAAAAGCTATGGCTTTTATGTGACATTTGTCAGCGTAGTGGCCAGTATTGTTTGCGCAGCCGTGTATGCCTCTATGTACAGCGGCTCCCGCTACATGGAATGGCCGGCCGTTGTGGCTATGCTGGTCGGTGCCGCAGTCAGTCTGGTGCTGATGTTCACCAAGAAGGCAGGGTGGGCCAACGCGGTCATTGCCGTTGCTGACTTTGTGGCATTCCTCTACTATGTGTACGGCATTTACTTCTATGTGTCCGTTGTCATGGTCGGTATTCAGGCTACCGGGTTCAACTCTCAGTTCCGCGTATGCACTGCTATGTTTGCCGTGCTGCAGGTGCTGAATCTTGTGAATGTGTTCTTAAAACAAGTTAAGGAGGAGGCGTAAGACAATGAAAAAGAAAACCGTTGAATTACTGCAGCGCATTGCCATTACGGCAACCACGGTGGTCTATGGTGTGTCCTTCACCGGCAACCTGATCGCCTTGGAAAACGCCGATGCCATCAACAGCGCACTGGGTACTGCTTCCTTCAAAACTGTCAAGAGCGAGGACGCGGATTCTCAGGACACCGAATATTACAAGTCCGACTATGAGGATCTGGGTTCTCTGATCCAGGCCGGCGCCGATATGACCGAAGAAGTTATGAGCGAGGGTGCGGTTCTGCTGAAGAACGACAACAACGCTCTGCCGCTGGCATCTGCCTCCAAGGTCAGCGTCTTTGGCGTGACCTCTGCCGACCCCATTTACGGCGGCACCGGCTCCGGCTCTGTGGACGCTTCCAAGGCAGTCAGCTTCTATGACGGTTTTGAAAATGCCGGTCTGGAGCTGAACCCCACCTTAAAAGAAAATTATCTGACCACATGGTACACAGCCCCCGAAACCGGCAACTGGATGGGCGAGGGTGCAGGCACCTATGACCCCAGCATCCATTTCCGCCGCTGCACGCTGGGCTGGTCCGGCAGCAAAGGATTGTACATCGGCGGCGTTGACTGGAACTACGTCACCGAGGCTGCCGGGGACACCTTTGCCCAGTACGGCGATGCAGCCATCTACATTACCGGTCGTATTGGCGGCGAGGGCTCTGACCTGAGCATGGACAGCGTCTCCGACGGCTACAACGGGGATTTCCTGCATCTGACGCAGCGCGAGATGGACACCCTTGCCGGTCTGAAAGCACTGAAGGACCAGGGCGTTTTCAAGAAAATCATCTTCATCTACAATGGCGCCAGTATGCTGAGTGCTGACTTTATCAACGATGAGAAGTACGGCATTGATGCGGCCATGTGGGTCGGTACGCTGGGTCAGAACGGCGGCGCCGCAGTCGGCAAGCTGCTGACCGGTGAGTATGTGCCTTCCGGTCGTCTGACGGATACCTTCTGGATGAGCCATGAGATGAACCCTGTCAATGTCAACTTCGGCTATCAGGTATATGAGAATGCCGCAGAACTCGGCATTGAGAGCAAACAGGGCAATATGTTCGTTCCCGAACCCACCCTGCACGCCTACACCGTGTATCAGGAAGGTATGTATCTGGGCTACCGCTACACCGAGACCCGTTACGAGGATACGGTTCTGGG
>JAUMVS010000146.1:3386-4059 GCA_030530045.1 Phoenicibacter congonensis | reverse complement strand
CTTCTCCAGTTCATCGTTGAGGAAGGAGATGTTGTCAATGATTCCGACCTTGGCACCAACACGCAGCATCACAACCTCGATGGCATCGCAGATGAACTGCGTGAAATTGCCTCTCGGGCACTGGGCATCTTCATTGATTTCAACTCTGATGAAGTTCCTGTTCCACGGGTATGGGTTCTGGCCATCGATGGAATACCTGGCATAGAACTGCGGAGACTCCATCTCGAAATCGAAATACACCACCTTCTGCGCATCAGCGGTCAGCTCCAGCGGATTCAGCGGCACACCACGCGAAATCGAATCGGCAATCTGCACGGCCAATATGCTCTTCCCGGCATTGGAATCAGCAAACAGAACAGCATTCTCGCCCTCAAACCACAGGTCCCCGGCCAGCTTCTTACGGATAGGGATACTCTTCGCCTCATCCATCCACTCTTTGCCTGTCCTGACCTTGAAATAGCTCTCGACAGGGTTTTCCTCCTGCACTTCTTCTTGATATTTCCTCTCATCCATAATCATTCCTCCTTTCCGCTGCTGTCAAATCCACGAGGCAAGCTATACAGAATACAGTTGTCGTTGAACCAGGCATCAGCATCATAAGTCTGCGCCATCATCGCCGTCAGGTCTGCGCAGCTTTCGCTCACGCTCAAGCCGCATCGTCCGAACTCGGACC
>JAUMVS010000146.1:0-3370 GCA_030530045.1 Phoenicibacter congonensis | reverse complement strand
GCATCGAAAAACTCTACGTGCCGCCGCCAATCATCATTGTCCAGAGGCACAATCGCAATAACGAAATCTCCGTCAGCTGACAGAGTGATATAGAGTACCCACGGCTTGCTCTTCAGAATGGCAATAATCCGTGTCCTGTCATCGCCTGAAGGAAACTCCAGAGCAATAAGCCGGTTGTAGGATTTGACATATCGATCCGGATGAAGGCTAAAATCACGGTTCCAGACCTTAACCGGAATAATCGCGTGAGGCAGAAGTTTCACCACAGCATCCTTGCGAGAAACTGAATTTCTGATACTGCGCACATTACTGCAAAGACGTTTTGTTTCAGAATCGCCGCGAAGAAAATCCATCAGCAGCACAGAAGGTGGCCCCAACAGGGAATTGTCGAAATCCCTGCGTTTCTCATCGTCGGTAAGTCTTTCATCAGTATTGGGCAGCAAATGAGGCAAAACGCTCACATACATTTCCTTGATTTTCATAATAGTCTTTTCTGCTGGACAAAAATTTTCAAAGTAATGCGTCACCTGTTCCACTTTGTGAAACAGCACGACAGCGAACTATGAACTTTGTCCGGAATTGTTATGTGATTGATTGCTATTTTTTCTTTGGAGCAATAGTAGCACACAGTTTCCTTGCTTTGATGCTCTTTTCGAGTTCATCTCTGTCAACGAATGTGAGATTGCCTTGCTTGTGTTTGGTCAGTTCTCCCGTGCTGAATCTAAGGTAAATTGTACTGATGGCAAGGCCATACTCCTCGGCAACTTGTGAAACAGGAATGTAGTTGTGCGGTGTGCCGGTCTCTTTTCCTGGCACAGCATCCTTTACTGCCTTCTCGACAATAGGAGTAATCAAGTCGGTAAGAAACGACTTCAAAGGTTTGAGATTGTCCATAATATACTCTTGCTTTTGTTGAACAAAAACAGGAGTGGCCACTATCCTGGTCGAACACCCGTCCGACATTGCAAAAATATATTGGAAGCTATTGGAAACAATGGCTCCAAGACTGTAGCTTTTTCCATCAGATTATACGAAAACGGCTCCGGAGGAAACTCTAGAGCCGTTGAAAAACTTTCTGATTGTCGGTTTGCTGTCAGTTTTCTTACAATGTCTTACAATGATTATACAACTGAATTGCTGCCCAGATACCGTATTCGGAATGAGGACGCTTAGGACAATCCTTCTTCAGACCGAGATTGCGATGCTCGCAGTGCTTCCCGGGAAAGGTAAAGCTGTGGTTCATATCAGCAGCCGAAAGCCCGAAACTCTCAGCGAATATAACTGCCTCCTGCCGCTGGCCGAGCCAAAGAGTAGGTTTCAAGAAGGGTTTATGGTTGACAATAAGATCTTCAATCTCCACATCGCTCACGCCCTGGAAATAGTTCCTGAATGCTCTTGCCATTCCGCTGAAAGGACGTGCCTGGTGCGGACGGACGTTGCCAACGGAATCAAAGGCTCCGAATATGCTGCCGTATTCATCATTCTGGTCAAGCATCAACACAAAGTACTTCCGGGCAATCCAGGCATCATCAAATGTTGTGAAGGCCTTCAAATCGTTCCTGCAAAACTGATTCTCGAAAGACCTCAAGTCCTTAAAGAACTCCTTCAGGCGAGACAGGAAAATACCGACCTCATCAATCTTGACACTGGAGCGTACAATATCAGACCAGTTCTCGATAATGAATGACCTGCACTTCTCAAGTTCATTGCTAACCTTGCCGTATAGCAGTTGAATCGTCTCCACTGCATTCCTGCAGCCGAACTTGCGCGTCAGATCATCCGGATGTCCGTCCCAGTAATCCACAACAGCAGCCATCGCGTTTGCGACGGACTGCGTTGTGGCTATAGTTTCCCTCAAAATACCCATACCATCAATCGAAGTAGTTGTACCTTTCGGTTATCTTCTCAATCACCTCCAGCTTGTCAGCCTTGATGTACTTACGCAGCATAACAGGAGATGTATGGCCGGTGATCTTGATGATGTCGTAAACATCCATTCCGGAAAGGTACATCAGTGTCGCTCCGGTTCTTCGTGCGGTATGCGTATGAACGAGCTCGTATTTCGGCTTACGGACGCGGACAGGGTTTCCTCCGGTAGTCTCGACAATCTCAACATCTTCCGTCAAACCAGCGCACTTGCAAATGTCCTTCAGGTAACGGTTGATGACCTGGTCCTCCAGATGCGGCAGCTGAAAATCGTACTTCTCCAGTATTGTCCTCAACTCCGAGCTAACTGGGATGCTGACCTTGGCACCAGTCTTCTGCTGGCGAATGTTGATGAACATAATCTCACGGGTGCGGATTTCAGGCTTCGTCTGGCCCGGATGCTCCGGATCCGGAACGTCCTCAATCCACCTCTTCGTGTGAGTCTCAATCTGGTCTTTGCTGATATTGTTGTAGTCAGATACGCGCTGCGCAGTCCATACGCCCACCATAAAGATGTCCCTGGCCCATTCGTGACCTTTGTCATACTTTGACAAATCAGCAGCCTGAATCGCGGCCAAATCGTCCTTCGTCAGATAAATCGAATCCACATCGATGCGCGTTCCCTTGAACCTCTTGTCCTTCCAGACATCATTCTTGTGATGTCCTTCACTCTCGGCAGTATACATCACCACCTTCAGCTCCTTCACACACTTGCCAACGGAATTGACGTTGTAGGCCTTCTTGATGACATTGCCCTTGCGGTCCTTCAGTTCCTTCTTCAGATAAGCCGTAAAGTCATAGTAGAACTGCATATCAATGTCGTCAAAGTCATACTCTTTCTTCGACCATTTGCAGAAATTCCTGAACTGAGTCAAAGCCTGTTTGATGGACTTGACAGTGTTAGGGGAGTAGTTCGTACCGTTGACCGTCTGCCTTCCTCCATTGCTCACCTCCTCGATGTACTTATCGATGAACTTCATCAGCGTCATACGATTCTTCCTATCTTCCTCGGCCTTCCTTTTTTCCTCAGCTATTCGCTCCTCTTCGTGAATATCACGATAGATTACAGACTCAATGATGTTACGGATGTCAGCAGCCACAAGTGCATTGCCGGCGGATAACTTACCGTCAATTATCCTGCGGATTTCATCCGTGTCATCAAAGATTTTTTTAATCTCGGGATTGGAGCACAGCTTCGGGAACTTGTCACTGTTGCGGTCGAAATTCCAAATCTTGGGAAGAATTCTGATAGGTGTCTTTTGTTTGACATCAACTTTAGGGCTTCGGTTCTGAACCCTGATTTTGATTGTAGCCAATCCGTCATCTGCGAGATCGACCAGAAAATACTTAACTGCCATAGAAATAATGTGTTTCAAAAGTCGTATTACAAAGGTAAATAACTTTTGGAAGCTTTCCTACATTTTTCCTACAAATCGTAGAAACT
>JAUMVS010000145.1 GCA_030530045.1 Phoenicibacter congonensis | reverse complement strand
TTACGTCAGACATCGAAACGTTAGAAGTTTTCTATGCACACACAATCTCGCCAATTTGCATCGCCGTAATCGTGTCGCTCACCGTGGCAATATTTGTGGGATGCGTTTCTAGCTGGTGGTTATCACTAGTTGCAGTTCTTGGCTACCTAACAATTGGAATTCTCATTCCAGCAATTTCTTCGAAGAAATTAAAGGCTTCGGGTGTGGCCTATCGTGCAGAATTTGCATCGTTTAACGCGTTTTTCCTCGATAGCATCATGGGCATTAAAGACCTTGTTTTAAATAACGCCACGAAAGATCGTGCTCAAGAGGTCAACAAGCGCAGTGATTCTCTTTTGACAGAAACCAAGAAGATGAAGCGCGATTCATCTCGAGCTCAAGCCACGACTGAGTTGTGTGTTTCTGTGATAATCGCGCTCACTCTTGTGGCTGGCATTGCTCTTGTTTTTGCTGGTGAACTTTCGATTGGCAAAATGATAATTGGAGTTGTTGCAGTGTTTGGCTCGTTTGGTCCTGTCATTGCAATTTCAGCACTCCCTGGGAACTTGACTCAAACTTTTCCTGCGGGCGATCGCGTCCTCAATTTGCTCGAAGAAAAGCCAGTTGTTGCACCTGTATCAAACGGTGAAGACATTGACTTTGAAGAACTAGTGGTTGAGGGCTTAAATTTTTCCTACGACGATGGCTGCAAAATTCTAGAAGATGTTTGCATGAGCGCCAAAAAAGGCGAGATTGTTGGTCTCGTTGGGAGTTCTGGCTCTGGAAAATCTACTTTCCTAAAACTGTTGCTTCGTTTTTGGGAAAAGGATAGTGGAGCCATCAAGTTTAACGGCGTTGATGTTGATGACGTAAACACTAAAAACCTGCTCGACAACGTGACAATGGTTTCGCAAACAACCTACCTTTTTGATGGCACGATTGAAGACAATCTGAAAGTCGCAAAGCAAGACGCAACTGAAGAAGAAATGATTAAAGCCTGCAAGATGGCTTCAATTCACGATTTAATCATGACGCTTCCTGAAGGTTACAAAACAAATGTCGGTTCTCTTGGCGATGATTTGTCGGCTGGAGAAACGCAGCGCATCGGTGTGGCTAGAGCTTTTCTGCGCGGTTCAAAAGTAATTCTGCTCGATGAGCCAACAAGCAACGTTGACAGCATCAATGAGGGAATAATTCTGAAGGCTTTAAAAGAACAGAAAAAAGACAAGTGCATCATTTTGGTTTCGCATCGCGAGTCGACAATGGCAATCGCCGATAAAGATTATCGCGTGCGTGAGGGGAAATTTTATGAAGAGCGTTAAGACGAAGAGGGAAGAAGAAAAAGAAACGCTAGAGCTCATGGTTCGACTTTATTGCAATAAGAAC
This sequence comes from Phoenicibacter congonensis, assembly GCA_030530045.1. Classification (GTDB taxonomy): domain Bacteria; phylum Actinomycetota; class Coriobacteriia; order Coriobacteriales; family Eggerthellaceae; genus Phoenicibacter; species Phoenicibacter congonensis_A. The sequence continues at coordinate 2,700 of JAUMVS010000145.1, read as the reverse complement.
CACGGCACGAAAGATGTACTTTGCGACGATTGCTCTGACCTTCTTGACTATGCATTAACGCGTGTGGACAAATGTCCTTTCATGGAAACTAAAACGTTCTGCTCAAATTGCAAAGTGCATTGCTACAAGCCTTCAATGCGAGAAAAAATTCGCCAAGTCATGCGGTTCTCAGGCCCGCGCATGCTTTTTCATCACCCTGTCATGGCGATGCGTCACGTGATTGAAACTAAAAAAGAAAAGAAGAAATTAGAAAAAGCCGCAGGGTGGCGGCTTTTATTTTTTAATTTTTGATTTTTTAAAAATGGTGGAGATGATGGGGTTCGAACCCACGGCCCCCACGTTGCGAACGTGATGCTCTCCCAGCTGAGCTACATCCCCACTTTTAAAAACTAGCTGACGATTTGCTCGTCGTCGATGTCGTTGTTTGCATATTCCGACTCGTCATAAACTTCTTTTTTGACGGCCAGAAGGTCTTGATAGTTTTCAAAAAGCGATTCACCGTTTTGAGAAACCTTGACGATTCCAGTCAGAATGTCGGCAAATTGGAATGACATTCTTGCTTTTGGAACGCGTTTTCTTTGCACTTCCAAAATGAAAAGTCGAGGGTGAACCTGGTAAATTGTTCCGTTGTGAGTGCTGATTCTCGATCTTCCAAGATCTTGCTCAACGTGAACCTTTTCGCCGAGGTGAGCCTCGAAAGTTCCTCTAATTTTTTCAATGAGCTGCGCTTGTTCGTTTAAATCCATTCAAACTCCATGTAGTCGCTTTGTTCCAGATAAACATTATATACGCCATGTCAAGAGCTGGGTGTTACGCGACACACGTTTAACGGGCGCTTCATTTATGAAAAACAAATGCAAAACAAATAAAATTAAACCTATGGAAATTGATTCACTTTTTCAGATGATTGACGAGGAGCACGAGGAAGAGGCAGCGCTTGAATATGCCCCGCTAGCTCGTCGCATGCGACCTCAAACGCTTGATGAAATTGTTGGGCAGGAGGGCGCCATTGGCGAGGGCTCTTGGTTAAACACTGCTATCAAGGCCGATGCGCTTTCTTCAATCATTCTTTATGGACCAGCTGGCACCGGCAAAACCACAATTGCAAAAGTCATTGCAAACATGACGAGTGCTCATTTTGATGAGGTTTCTGCTGTGAGTGGTTCGGTGGCTGACCTGCGAAAAGTCATTAGCGAAGCTGATGCTCGCCTGAAATCTTCTGGCATAAAGACAATTCTTTTCATCGACGAGATTCATCGTTTTTCAAGAAGCCAGCAAGACAGTCTTCTGCATGCAGTTGAAAATAGAACTGTCGTTTTGATTGGTGCAACGACTGAAAACCCCTACTTCGAGGTAAACTCCGCGCTAATTAGTCGCTCTAGAGTTGTACTTCTTGATTATCTCACCGATGAAAACATCGAAACGTTGATTGACCGCGCGCTTGTTTCTGAAAAAGGGCTCTACAACGAGTTTCAAATTGAAGAAGACGCGAAGTCAGAAATCGTTCGCATGAGTGGTGGCGATGCTCGAAGTGCGCTAAACATTTTGGAGCTTTCGTCTCAAATGGCAAAAGCCCACGGAAGGCATGAAATCGTTCTAAAAGACGTCGAAGATGCAAGCCCAACGCGTGCGTTGACCTACGACAAAGACAAAGACATGCACTATGACGTCATTTCTGCATTTATAAAATCAATGCGCGGAAGCGACCCCGATGCTGTTCTTTATTGGATGGCGAGAATGCTTGAAGGCGGAGAAGACCCAAAGTTTATCGCGCGACGAATTTTCATTTGTGCATCGGAAGATGTCGGCAATGCCGACCCGCGTGCGCTTTTAATTGCCGAGGCTGCTTTTAAGGCAACAGAAGTCATTGGAATGCCAGAGTGTCGCATCAATTTGGCGCAAGCTGCAACCTATGTTGCTTTGGCCCCGAAGTCAAACGCCTCAGAAGAGGGCATAAATGATGCAATTGCCGAGGTTCGTCGAGGGCCTGAGCGTGCAGTTCCTAATCATTTGCGCGACCGCCATCGTCCAGGTTCCGAGGATTATGGCGACTATCTTTATCCTCACAATTTCGGCGGCTGGGTCGACCAACAATACCTGCCTGACGGTCTTTCGCATGGCGACATATATCACCCGGGTGATATTGGCTGGGAAGCCGAGCGTGCAAGCGTTCTTAAACGCAAGCGCAATGAGAAGTAGGGTAGAATAATCCGAAGTGTTATTTAGTTGAAAGGGATGTCTCCGTGGAAATAATCAACAACATCTTACCTTGGCTCTACCTGGTTATTGCTGTAGTTTTGGTTTGGCTTTTAATCGAGGTAGTCGTCACTTTGAGAAAAGCTCGCACATCACTAGACAACGTTGAGAAAAATCTTGACAGTGCAGTCAACGACCTCAACACAATCACTGCAGAAATCACTCCAGCTTTGAAAAAGGTTGACCCACTGCTCGACAGAGTTCAGCTTTCTGTTGACGCGCTCAACATGGAAATTCTTCGTGTTGACGACATTATGAACGACGTGAAAATCATGTCTGGTTCAGCTGCAAAAGCAACCCAGTCGGTCGATGCTCTAACTTCTGCTCCAGTTGATTTTGTTTCGAACGTAGCTGACAAAGTTCGTCGTCGTTTTGGACCGAAAGCTGCAAGCAAAGAGTCTCTTAAAATTGGCCAAGCAAAAGCTGAAAAAGAAAGCCTCGAAG
>JAUMVS010000144.1 GCA_030530045.1 Phoenicibacter congonensis | reverse complement strand
TTAATAAGGTTGATAAAGCAATCGACGAGAACGGCGGCGTTGTAGTTTGCAACGACTCTTGCGCCGGTGAGAGAACGAACAAGATGATGATTGACCCTGAGGCCGACGACATCTACGGCGCAATTGCCGACAAATACATCGAGATCAACTGCTCAATCATGTCGCCAAACGACGGCCGCATGAAAAACACCATCGAGATGGCTAAGAAATATGAAGCCGACGGCGTCATTGACATGATTTTGAACTGCTGCCACACATTTAACGTTGAGTCGGCACTCATGCAGCGCGAAGTCGAGAAAGCTGGCTTGCCATACCTCAAACTCGAGACTGACTATTCACAAAGCGACGCAGGCCAAATCGACACAAGAATCGCTGCCTTCATCGAAACAATGTAACTTTTCATTCTCATAAAATTCGAGAGCACAGCCCATCTTGCGACAAAACGCAAGGTGGGTTTTCTTTTCTGCGCATCACTCATCGTCCCCATTGTGCAGCGGGCTGAACTTTTTTGCTTAGGTGGGCATTTTGTTGAGCCATTTGGCTCAATTACGAGCGGGCTCGAATGCAGAAATGTTTCCATCTTGTAAAATAAGTGAATAGCGTTGCGAGTCTGCAAGTCGCAACAATTCTGTGCCAATCTGCACTGTAAATCACTATTTTCTAGGAGTTTATTATGACTGATTACCATCCAATGTGGGAAGACTTGGGTATGGATGTAGAAACGCACGACCAGCTCTGTGCGGTGCTCCCTCAAGCATTCGGAGACGTTTATCTTTCTCAGGAAAATCGCCCAGATGCAATGGCTTTTTGGGACATGGTCGTGGGCGAAATCCACGGCATTCGTCCAGCGGAACTCATCGAAGCTCAGAAAAACGGCCAGAAAGTTTTCGGCACATTTTGTGTGTTCGTGCCAGACGAGGTAATTATTGCTGCAAATGGCATTGTTACAGGCCTTTGCGGCGGCTCACAATTCTGGGTGCCAGCAGGCGAGGAAGTGCTTCCTAAAAACACATGCCCCCTCATCAAAGCAAGCGTTGGCGCGCGCCTGGGAAAAACTTGTCCATTCTTCCGCATCGCCGACATGTACGTTGGTGAGACAACCTGCGATGGCAAGAAAAAAGCCTACGAAATTTTGGCGGAAGACGTGCCAATGCACATCATGGACCTTCCGCAGATGAAGCGCGAATGCGACTACAAGAAGTGGGAAGACGAGATTCGCAAGTTCATCAAAGTCGTTGAGGACTTCACTGGAAACGAGATTACGCCGGAGAAACTGGCCGACGCAATCAAGACAGTGAACGCAAAACGCGCCGCTATGAAGCGTGTTTATGAATGCAGAAAAGCCGACAAGCTTCCAATTTCTGGCAAAGACGTTTTGCTCATGAGCCAAATCGCGTTCTTCGACGACCCTAAGCGTTGCGCCGAGATGTGCAACAAGCTCGCTGACGAGTGCGAGCAGCGCATTGCCGACGGCGTGAGCGTTTTCCCTGAGGGCACAAAGCGCATTATGATCACAGGCACGCCAATGGCAATTCCAAACTGGAAGCTGCATCACATCATCGAGACAAGTGGCGCCGCTGTTGTGTGCGAAGAGTGCTGCACAGGCACGCGTTACTTCGAGAACATGGTCGACGAGAGCGGCACGACGCTCGACGAGCAGGTCACTGCGCTGTCGAACCGCTACATGTGCAACAACTGCGAGTGCTTCACTCCAAATCCAGGACGCAAAGAAGACATTTTAAGGCTTGCAAAGGAATACAATGTTGATGGAGTTATTGATGCTCATCTCATGTTCTGCAACCTATATGACACTGCCGGTCGCGGTGTTGCTTCTGCGCTTGCTGACGCAAACATCCCATGCTTGACGATTGAAACCGACTACACCGACAACGACGCGGAACAGTTGCGCACAAGAGTTCAAGCGTTCATTGAGATGCTCGACTAGGACTGGAGAAAAAGAGCAATTTTGAGCACTAAGTGCTACATTTTGGTAAAAAGCCACACCGAGGGGATGGCGCTGTTCGAGTTTTTGAGAGCGAACGCTTTCGATGCTCGAGTGGCGCCGTCGCCGCGGCAGGCGCACAGCGAATGCGGAATGAGTCTTCTTTGCGATTGCGAGACGATTGATTCGGCAATGGCGCTGGCAAGCGAAAATGGACTCAGTTTTGGTGGAAAAATGGAGGTCGAGCAAACGTTCGACATCCACAGAAACAAATTTTGTTAGAGGCAAATTTAATGTACAACATTGGAATTGACATTGGTTCAACTTCGGCTAAGACTGCTGTTTTGGAAGACGACAAGCTCGCTTTTACAAAGGTTGTTCCAACTGGCTACAACAGCGTTGACGCGGCTGAGCGTTTGAAAGAAGAGCTCGCGGGCGCTGGCTACACAATTGAAGATGCGAACGGCGTGATTGCCACAGGCTACGGCAGAATTTCTGTTCCGTTTGCTGATAAAACAATCACAGAAATCACATGCCACGGTCGAGGCGCAGCTTTCCTTTTCGAAGGCGACATGACCGTTATCGACATCGGCGGCCAGGATACAAAGGCAGTTCAGCTCAAAAGCGGCAACGTCAATAAGTTCCTCATGAACGACAAATGTAGTGCTGGAACTGGCAAGTTTTTGGAAGTCATGGCAAATCGTCTTGGTCTCACTTTAAGCGAGCTTTGCGAAATTGCGAAGAACGGCGAGGAGACCCCAATTTCTTCGATGTGCACCGTTTTTGCCGAGAGCGAAGTCATTTCTCTCATCGGAAAAGGCACGCCGCGCGAAAACATCGCACGCGGAGTAATCGATTCGGTTGTTACAAAAGTTTGCTCACTCGTTGGTCGTGTTGGCGGCACGAATTTTGCCCTCACAGGCGGCCTTTGCGAGGAAGATTTTATCGTCGATTGCCTGGCGAAGGCTCTCGGCGGACCTGTCGTGACTTGCCCTGAGGCACGTTACGCAGGCGCAATTGGCGCAGCGTTAAGCGTCAAATAGGTTTGGTTATATTCTCGTTAGAGAAGTTATAAAACACACTCAAGGAGAAAGGAATCTTAAAATGAGTGGAAAAGTAGTTTGCATCGCAACAGACAAGATGGGTCATGGCAACGACGAGCTTGGCTCAAAGCTCATGAAAGCTTTTGTTTACGCTCTCACCGAGGCTGAGGAGCTTCCTAGCCACGTTCTTCTTTACAACGGCGGCGCATACCTCTCACAGGAAGGCGCAGAAACCGTCGAGGATCTCAAGAAACTCGAGGAAAAAGGCGTCGAAATTCTCACATGCGGCACATGCACCGAGTTCTTCAACATTTCTGAGACAGTTGCTGTTGGCGCAATCACCAACATGTATGAAATTGTTGAGATTTGCACCGAGGCTGACAGCGTAATTCGCCCATAAAAGGTGACGCTACAAACGAACCTGAACTGCATCTCAGAGCTGCAATCAAATGCCGCAGCACTCAAGGATAGCGGCATTTAATTTCGCTCAAATCTGCTAGCTCAGCTTTGTTTTCGCTCTGTTCTGGGAAACCTGACTGTATGCGTGGGTTTAATTTAGAAATCTCTGTCATAGGAAGCGTAGCCTGCAATCACAAATTGCAGGCTACGTTTTTTTATTGCCCTTCCTTTTACGGAAACATTTTTTCTTCTTTTCTCGGTTTTAAAATTCGCAATTTCGCGGAAAAGTTGTCGATGCAGGCGTTCGCTTGCGGGTACCTTCAGAAACTTCAGTTAGCACCTGCATACTGGGAAAACTTTGTCGAAAAATCATAAATTTGTCTGAAAATCTCTCAAAGTTTGTGTATAGTTCTTGTAGTTAATTTAGACACTTAACAAAAGGAGTATTTATGCCACGCCCAATTCTTGACACAACAGAATGCATCGCTTGCGAAGTTTGCGTTGAGGCTTGCCCACAAGGCGTTCTTTCAGTCGAGTCTGACGTAGTTGAGATTGTTGCTGAGGATAGCTGCATCGGCTGCGGAGACTGCATGGAAGAGTGTCCAATGGGATGCATCACCGAGATTCAGGAAGACTAGTTCCTAGCTCCAAAATCCCAAAACAAACAAGCATTTTGAGAGG
>JAUMVS010000143.1 GCA_030530045.1 Phoenicibacter congonensis | reverse complement strand
AAGTCGTATTACAGCGAAACAAGTGTTGACCCTGTCGGTCCTGTAACGATTGCCGGTCAGTACACTCTTTCTAGCGCAACAGTTGCAGAAGCTGCAACCCAAACGCTCAACAGTGGCGTAACGCTCACTCCAAAAGCAAAAGTCAAGAGCGGCTATTACGAAAGTGACGCACCTGCCGATGCAAAACTGACTTTCACTTGGTATTCAAGCGACAACAAAACTGACTGGACCGAGGTCACCGAAAACGTTGATGCAACTACAAAGGCGCTCACTTTAACCGATGCCCTGGTTGGTAGATACGTCAAGCTTGACGCTAATTCACTTGACAACACAGTTTCGTGGATTTCAAGCAATGCGGTCAACAAGGCAGGTGAGTATAACCTTCTTCGCGTAACAACGACTCCTTACGCAACCTCTTCAACGACTCAGCTCGTGACAGGCGATTCTGTCTCGGCATCAGTTCAGGCAATTCGCATCGACGGCGGAACAAGCTACGGCGTTGACGTTACCGACAAAGTCGCAATTCAGTGGTTAGTTTCTGACACAGCTGACGGTGACTACACTTCGCTCGAAGACCTCTCTGGCAAGCAGGTAACATTGCCTGATGCCGCATCTGGTAAGTTCCTGAAAGTTCAAGTCACAAGCGGAACTTCGACTGTCGAGGCTAAGTTCGCAAACTCAGTGCTCGACAAAGATTCTCTTGCTGCTCTCGTCCAGAAGATGAACGACGGTTATTACCGTCCTGGCTTGACTTATGGCGGCGAGTCGAATCTTAACAAGGTTGTTGCGCAGGACATCAAGGATAAATATTCAACAGAAGGCGTTAGTGTAAAAGTTAAAAGCGTTAAATTCGCAGCTTCTGACGCTAAAGCCACTGTTGGAATTTCATCAGCTGATGACGAAACCAATGGCGACGTAACCTGGTTCTACATTGACCCTAACGATTACAGCGGCTGGAGCATGACGCAGCTCTATAACGCTACAGTTACTCTCGAGCTCACGAAGGGCGATGAGACTGTCGAATATTCTCCAAGATCATTTAGTGTTCCTTGGGACGAGGACAAACTTGTTGCTGCGATGAATGAGGCCGGCAAGGCAATTGCAATTGGCTATTCAACTGGCGACAGCGCAGAAAGCGTCACCTCAAAGTTGACTCTTCCATACAAAGCTGGTTCGAACAAGAAATACAGTGTCACATGGGAAAGCTCGAGTGACAACATCACAGTTTCAGGCTATGGCTGGGACGATTACACAGGCACCGTTGAGCGCACCGCCTATGATGTCAACGTTACACTCACCGCAACTATTAAAGTTACAAGCGGTGCTGACGGCATTGAGACAACCGTTGATTTCCCTGTGACTGTCAAGGGCGACCCTGAAAAAGTCAAAGAGGAAATCAGCAAGCTTGAAAGCAACCTCGAGAACAACTTTACTGATGCAAACATCACGTATGCAACCTCGGGAGACAAAGCTAACCTTGCTGCTCTCGACCAGGACATCAAGCTTCCTCGACCAACCGCACTCGGTGTTGACGGAAAATATTACGAGGTCAAATACACTATCGGGGAGACAACCTCGGGAACAAGCGCGGGTCTCTCTGACGACAGTTCAAGCGACCCAATCGTTGTAAATGGTTATCGCGGAAACGTCTATCAGCCACTTCCTGGTGAAAGTGCTGCAAAGACGAAGATCACTTGCACCATCACTAGCAAGGCAAATTCAGAAATTACGGCAAGCAAGACGCTTGATGCGACGGTAATTCCTCTCGAGCAAAGTGCAATTGATGCAGAAGTTGCGCTCATGGCTCAGGCGAAAGCTGGCTATGCTGATGCAATTCTCGAGGGACAAAGCGCCGATGCCGTTACTAACAATTTGCACGCATTCAAGAAGGCCTACCTCAAAGACGGTCAGCTTGCATGGGCATACAACACCACAACTGGTGACGGAGTAGACGGCATCACCACAACCGACCTTCCTGGCTACGACTCGATGGGCACACAGGGCTGGAGAACATTCAAGTCAAGCAAGCCAAATGTTGTGTCGCACGAAAACCTGCTGGTCACGCAGCCAACCTACAACACAAAAGTCACAATCACTTCAAGCCTTTCAAGTGAGAAGTTTGCACGCTATGCCGAGCGTTACCCGGAAAACGCAACGTTTGCTTCACTGGCCAACCAAGAGGTAACTGCAAACATCACAGTTGCCGGTTCAACTGGTCAAGACGATCCTAACGCAGGCAAACAAATCACTGTTAACGCTAAGGTCACAGCAGTTTCTGAAACTGATGAACAAGGCAAATACACCGACATTGTTGTTGCTCCTCTGACGGAGTTCACTCTTGATTACGACAGCACTCCAAATGCAGAAGATGTGCTCGAGCAGCTCATGACAAAGGCTGGCTGCACCAACCTTGTTTCTGGTGCATGGGGTCTCACATCGGCCACACTTCCAGACGGACGCACCCCTGAAACAACAAGCACTGCACCATACAGCTATTGGTCATTCTTTGTTAACAACGAATATGCAACCGTTGGAGCTCCAAGCTATTATCTAAATGATGGCGACACGGTTGAATTCCGCTACATTAAGGGCGACGGTGAGAAGCAAGATTCTGGCACTGTTGACGTAAACCCTGATGCACAAGGTCCTGATTGGTCGAGTGAATGGCCAAGCTACAACAAGGGTGATGGCGCAGTTACTGACGCTTCGACCCCAACTGGTCAAACCAAGGAAGAATGGACTTTCGATTACAAAGCCTACATCCAGCATCAGTGGCCAAACGCTAGTGAACCAATCATCGCCGGCGATTACATCTATCTCGCGGTTGATAACAGGCTCCTGCAAATTGACAAATCGAACGGCACGGTTCTGAAAGCAGGCAAGCTTGCTGGTCACATTGGCTACACAACTCGCCCTGTTTACACGAACGGCCTCATCATTGTTCCTCTTGATGGTGGCAGCGTGCAAGCTCTCACGGCTGACAGCTTTGAGACAAAGTGGGTTACAGAAGAAATCAACGACCTTGTTACCCAGTCAAATTCAACAATTGCTGTTAACGGCAACTACATCTATATTGGAACGGTTGATGTAAATTACTCAACCTCGACCTACAACAACGGTCACTTTACAAAGATCAACATCAACACTGGTGCAATTGCATGGCAAAACGTTGATGAAAACGAGGGCTACTACTGGGGCGGTGCGGCTTTCAAGGGCGACTATGTTGTTGTTTCTACAAGTGCAGGCACAGTTAAAGTCTTTAATAACAATGATGGTTCGGAGGTCAGCACACTTTCGCTCGGTGCTCTTGTCAATTCCGATTGTGTGATTGCACCTGATGGCGAAAGCATCATGATTATGACCCGAGATGGAAAGCTGAACCTTGTTTCAGTTGATGAAAGCGGTGAAGCAACCCTCACAAATTCGTTTGATCTTGGGCTTTCAGACTCAGCATCAACACCTGTCGTTTCGGGCAATAACGTTTATGTTGGCGGCGAAACTAACGATAGAGCTGGCTCAGCTCTTGCTGTTGTGACATTTAACAATGGCACTCCGTCTTCTACTTTAATTTCTAGTGCTGACGGCTCAGAGTTGCCTTCGGGCGGCATCAAGGGCGCTCCACTGGTTTCCGTTCAAAACGGCGAGACCTACGTTTACTTCACTGTTAATAACGCAACTTCAAGCGACCGCGGCAAGACCTATTCTTCTGGCGGCGGAATTTATCGCTACAAGGTGGGCGACAGCGAGGCTAAACTCATCTATGATGCAGCTGGTCACAACCAATATTGCGACTCTCCTGTGATTTGCGATGCTAATGGTGTTCTTTACTACATCAACGATTCGTGCACGCTTTTCGCAATCTCGGCTAGCGACTCGGTTGACCCAACACCAACTCCTGACCCGACACCAGCCCCTGATTCAGGAGAGGGCGATGAGGGTTCATCAGACGCCACTAAGAATGATGGAACTGTCTATGGAAGATACGCATTAGTGGCAACTAGCAGATTAAAGGTTGCTGCGACAACTAATAAATTTAAAGATAATGCTCAAACAATAAAGCAGGCAAATTCATCAGAAGGCGCACAGCAGCCTCTTGGTAACCAGGCTGAAGAGCCAGCCCAAGAGTTAGCCAATGCATCTGAGCCTGTTACGCAGAATTTAATCTTTTTGACAGGTGGTTTAATCCTTTTAATAATTGCAATCGCGACTGTAGC
>JAUMVS010000142.1 GCA_030530045.1 Phoenicibacter congonensis | reverse complement strand
CTTTTAAAAGTTTATGTTTGTACGGAAAGCTGAAGTCTTATTCAGCGTAGTTGCGCTGTACTGAGCCGTCAACAGCAATTCCTGGAGACATTGTGCTTGAAATTGCAATGCTCTTTACATATTTGCCCTTTGCAGCAGATGGTTTTGCGCGAAGAAGAGCGTCATAAACAGCGCCGTAGTTCTCAGCGAGTTTCTCAGCGTCGAAGCTCATTTTGCCGATTACAACGTGGCAGATGCCTGCTTTGTCAGCACGGTACTCAACTTTGCCGCCCTTGAGGTCAGCAATTGCTTTTGCAACATCGTTCGTTACAGTGCCGAGCTTTGGGTTAGGCATTAGGTTGCGAGGTCCAAGGATTTTACCAAGGCGACCGACTTTGCCCATTTGATCTGGAGTTGCAACAGCAGCGTCGAACTCGAAGATGCCCTTGTTGATTTGCTCGGTGAGCTCGTCGGTGCCAACGATGTCAGCGCCAGCTTCTTCAGCTTTCTTAGCAGCTTCGCCTTCTGCAAAAACTGCAACGCGAACATTTTTGCCTGAGCCGTTAGGAAGGCTAACTGTGCCACGAACCTGCTGGTCAGCTTGACGTGTGTCGATGCCGAGACGGAAGTCAGCAGTTACAGTCTCGTCAAATTTAACGTGATCGATTTCTTTGAGAAGTTTGCATGCCTCAAGAGGAGCGTATTCTTTGTCCTCAATTTTTGCTGCGGCAGCCTGATAAAGTTTAGATTTCTTAGCCATTTTATTTCCTTTCGTGGGTAAAGCGGGGGCTTAAGTTCCCTACCACTAATTAAAAAAATATGAAAAACCGCGCCACGGAACTGGCCCGTGACGCGATAATTCCAAAGTTATTACTCGGCAGTTTCGCCCTTGAGCATTGCTGCGAGTTTACGAGTTACCTCATATTTTTTCTTCATCTCGCGACCTTCGATGCGAACGCCCATGCTGCGAGCAGTGCCTGCAACAATTTCTTTAGCTGCATCGATATCGTTTGCGTTGAGGTCAGGAAGTTTGATTTCAGCAATCTCGGTGAGCTGCTGATCGGTGAGTGTTCCAACAGTTTGAAGCTGTGGAATGCCTGCGCCGCTCTTGATTCCAAGCTTTTCTTTAATAAGAACAGCTGCTGGAGGAGTCTTGAGAACGAAATCAAATGTTGAGTCAACATAGATTGTAATTTCAACAGGGATAATTGTGCCCTTTTGTGCCTCAGTTGCAGCGTTGAATGCCTGGCAGAATTGCATCAGGTTAACGCCGTGTGCACCAAGGGAAGTGCCTACTGGAGGAGCAGGTGTAGCGCCGCCAGCTGGGAGCTGCAGTTTAACAAAGCCCTTTACTTCTTTTGCTGCCATTATTTATCTTCTCCTTAAAAGTTATAAACAAATATAAAACACATTTGCTTTGTGAGAAGCCCCTGTCCACGAGGGCACAAAGTCAAAAGTTGTTAACTTAAATTTCTGCCACCTGATCGAATGTTAATTCTACAGGAGTTTCGCGTCCAAACATTGAAATTGTTACCTTGACCTTGCCTGCATCAGCCATGATTTCGGTTACAGTTCCATCGAAGTCCTTCAAAGGACCAGAAATGACGTGAACGCTTTGTCCAACCTTTAGCGATGTTGTTGTTTCTTTTGGAGTGTCAACAGCAGTGCGCTTCATGATTTTGTTGTACTCTTCACGAGTCAGTGGAGCAGGTTTGCCCTGGCATCCAACAAAACCAGTTACGCCCTGAGTGTTGCGAACGATTGACCAAGTTTGATCGGTCATCTCCATTCTTACAAGAACATACCCAGGAAAAACCTTTTTCTCACCCTCAACGCGCTTGCCGTCGTCTTTAATTTCAGCAACGACTTCAGTTGGGATTTCAATTTTAGAAATCAAATCTTCCAAGCCAGAAGATTCAATTCTGTTTTCGAGGTTTGTCTTGACTTTGTTCTCGTAACCAGAATAGGTGTGAAGAACATACCAGCGCTTAGCCATTATTGTTGACTCCCTTCAGTGCTTGTTGAAGTTGAACTTGAGGAATCAGATGTTGAAACTGTCGCAGTGGTTGCCTGCTCGCTTTGTGGTGTTACGCCCTCAATTTCAATTGAAGAAACACCAACAAGAGCTGGGGTGACAACAAGGTTGTCAAGAATTGCAACAAAAATTCCAAAGAACAGAAGAGCTGCTACAACAACGCCGCTCCACTGCATAACATCTTTTTTAGTTGGCCATGTGACGCGCTTGAGTTCTGCACGCACTTCTTTTAAGAATTGAAAACGCTGCTTTTTAGGAGCTTCCTTTTTCTTGGTCTCCTTCTTTGCAGTCTCTTTATTAGCTTTTGTGTCCTGAGCTTTGACAGTTTTAGTCTCTGTTTTAGCATCGGTTGCCTCAACAGTTTCAACTGCCTGCTCTTTCAGAGCCTCTTTCTTAGCTGCACGTTTTGCAGAAGCTTTGGCTCTTTGTGTTTTAGACTTAGCCATAAATTATCAATCCTCAAAAACTTATTCTTTCGCCTAAAATGGCACGCCAGGAAGGACTCGAACCCTCAACTTTCGGTTTTGGAGACCGACGCTCTACCATTGAACTACTGGCGTATAGTCTCTGCACTCATCCTTAGGCTTAAAAACTTAAAAAACCTAACTTAGCGAGTCTCGCGATGTACGGTGTGATGTCCGCACCATTTGCAATATTTCTTAAACTCAACACGGTCAGGGTTATTTTGCTTATTTTTCTTTGTCGTGTAGTTGCGTCTTTTGCACTCTGTACACGCCAATGTAATCATAGTACGCATGTTATTTCCCTTTTAATTCTAATTTAGAAGATCGCTTTTTATAAAAACTTCACAAATTAAACCCTTATTAGATGCATAAGGGCAGAACGATGTCTGCCCTCACGCTTCTATTTATTTCACAAGTTATTTAATGATCTTTGTAACTTTACCAGATCCAACTGTGCGGCCGCCTTCGCGGATAGCAAATTTGAGGCCTTCCTCCATAGCAACTGGGTGAATGAGTTCGCCAGTGATTGTAACGTTGTCACCAGGCATAACCATCTCGGTGCCCTCTGGAAGATGAGCAACACCAGTGATGTCAGTTGTGCGGAAGTAGAACTGAGGACGGTAGCCATCGAAGAATGGAGTGTGACGTCCGCCTTCGTCCTTTGTGAGGATGTAAACCTGACCCTCAAATGTTGTGTGAGGTGTAACGCTGCCTGGCTTGCAGATTACCTGTCCACGCTCGATGTCCTCGCGCTTTACGCCACGAAGAAGAACACCAACGTTGTCGCCAGCCTCTGCCTGGTCGAGAAGCTTTCTGAACATCTCGATGCCAGTTACAACAGTGTTCTGAGTCTCACGAATGCCAACGATTTCAACGTTGTCATTCATGTGGAGAACACCACGCTCTACACGGCCAGTAGCAACAGTGCCACGACCAGAAATTGTCATAACGTCCTCGATAGCCATGAGGAATGGTTTGTCTACATCGCGCTCTGGAGTTGGGATGTAGCTGTCGATTGTGTCCATGAGCTCCCAGATTTTGTCCTGGTATGCTTTGTCGCCCTCGAGAGCTTTGAGAGCAGAACCCTTGATGATTGGGCAGTCGTCGAATCCGTATGAAGAAAGAAGCTCAGAAACTTCCATCTCAACGAGCTCGATGAGCTCTTCGTCGTCAACCATGTCGCACTTGTTCAGGAATACAACGATGTAAGGAACACCAACCTGACGAGCAAGAAGGATGTGCTCACGAGTCTGAGCCATTGGGCCGTCAGTAGCAGCAATAACGAGGATTGCGCCGTCCATCTGAGCAGCACCAGTAATCATGTTCTTTACGTAGTCAGCGTGACCTGGGCAGTCAACGTGTGCGTAGTGACGAGTGTCTGTTTCGTACTCGATGTGAGCAATAGAAATCGTGATGCCACGCTCGCGCTCTTCTGGAGCTTTGTCGATCATATCGAATGCAGTAAAGTCAGCTCTTGCTGAACCATGGCTGCCGTCGTTCTCAGAGAGTGTCTTTGAGATTGCAGCAGTCAGAGTGGTCTTACCATGGTCAACATGACCAATGGTGCCAATATTTACATGTGGCTTTGACCTTTCGAACTTCTCTTTTGACATAATGTCCTCCTAATTTAAATTATTCAGCGTCACACTTAAATTAGTAAAACGCTCATTTCTAAATGGTAGCGGCGACTGGATTTGAACCAGTGACGCCACGGGTATGAACCGTGTGCTCTGACCAACTGAGCTACGCCGCCA
>JAUMVS010000141.1 GCA_030530045.1 Phoenicibacter congonensis | reverse complement strand
GAATCGGAATGGCGGGCGAGTCTGAAATAGTATAGCCCCCAAGGCAAATCTTGGCACGAAAACCGAGGTACCCCACGGGGAGGGCGGGGGCCGCGAGGCGCTCTCGAATTGGGCGACTCTCTGACCTGGGGTTTCTTCTTGAGGTGAAAAATTAACCCGCGAGGGAACGCAGAAACGGCGCCTTCGTCGTGGGATACCTCGGTTTTCGTGCCGAAATCTTCCCAAATCGCTGCACTAATTGAGCTCGGAAGGGCCGCGCCGCCGAGTCCCTTCCCTTCCCCCGCCGCCGCACAACTCACGAAGCCGATGGCTAGACGGACAAGACCCCTCTTCCAAAGAAGCACCTCCTGAAAGTGATTGGGAAAGGGCCAATCACCAAGAATGCAATTTATGCTAGGACAACCCGACCTCATCGCGCATGAGCCCTGTACGAAAGAAGGGACAACCGCTTCCTAAGGGAGCGCCTATGATGCATCACGCCAGTCTTTTAGGGGCCGTCAAGGAGCAGGAAGGATTGCCATGTTCACGATCGAGGGAACGCACGGCACGGCAGCGTGCTACGCCACGAACATAGAAGACGAATGCGTCGAGCAGATCCGCACCATGCTCGGCATGCCGTTTGCGGAGGGCGCAAACACCGCCATCATGCCCGACGCGCATTTCGGGATAGGCTGCACCATCGGGACCACGATGAGGGTCACGGACGCGGTGGTGCCAAACCTTGTGGGCATCTACTCGACCTCGGTGAACGAGCGGACCATCGACGAGGCGCCGGGCGCCTACAAGCCCATCGAGGACATCATCGGCCCCATCGCCGACACGGTCGACATCATCGACGTCATGAGGCCGATCTACAACTTCAAGGCGTCGTAAGGGAAGGAACCGAGCATCGGCTTTCCGCCCGACGCAACCGACGCAAAATCGACGCAAATTTTTTCGTCGGTTTTGCGTCTTCCTTGTCGGCCGAGGGAACCACCCCCGGTTCCTATAGGCTGGTTTAGACTCAGCTGAAATCCATTAGGCACCAAAGCTCCCCATAGAAAACCGCAAATGAGGAGTGCCGCAAAAGCATCTACGCTCTGACGTAGCGAGTCCCACGACCAACGCCCTGAACCACGACGAGGTTCTTCTTTTCGAGCTGCTTAAGTACCCTTAAAGTCTTGTCCCTTCCGAAACCACACGCGTCTGTGATTTGGCTTCTCGAGAGAAGACGGCCTGGCAAAAGCAGGGACATAATCGCCTTTTCGTCGGCATCAAGCAGTGGTTCTGCAGCCGTGACGGGAAGAATCACAGTTATTGAGCCCCCTGTAATCTCGAAACGCGGTCTTGCCCCCGTTCTAACGTAGCTTTCCTTGATGCGCCGAATTCCTGTGCCGAACTGCTCGATAATGCCAAGACGAAAGAAAACACTGGCCAGAACGGGATTGCGGAGGATGGATAGATTCCCCGAGAGGTAGTCCTCGGTTGTCACCCCTCGAGGGAGCCCGCCTGGGGAGACTATTTCCACGCGATTATCGAACATGGAAATACGGATGTGCGCAGAGACATCCCACATCCTGTGCACGAGCGCGTTTGCAACAGCCTCTCGGAAAGCCTCGCGGGGGATTCGCTCGTGATTCTCGCGCTTGAAGCCTTCGATGCGCTCGTAGGAGTAATATCGGTCGAACATCTCAAGAGCACTGGCAAGTTGAACCAGCACAGAAAGGCCCGCGCAGGTACTTCGATCGAGGATATTGTTGACATCCTGGCCGAAGCGCGCCATATCGATGCCGGGAAAATGGTTTTTATCCGCAAGCAGGGCTGCAGCGTTATTGAAATCACCCTTTGAGGAAAGAAGACCGAGCGTCTTTAGCGTGTCTTCATTGAACACACCGATTCCCACTTTTTCTTCCAGCGCATTTGCAAGCGAACTAAAAGAAAAGGTCTGATGAGGGGATTTCACCTCATCGAAGGTCAGGTTGGAGCCTTCGAGTATAAGGCGCTTTAGCTCGAACGAATCAACCTCTACCGTCGATGTGTCCGATCGGCGGTACGCTTTCGAGCGGTAAAGATAGGGCTTTTCCGGCCCCTCGAACACACGCAGTGTCACCACACCAGTACGCGATTCGACTTCGATTTCGAAATCGGGACGGGGGGATATACCGTCATTGATTGCGTTCTCGATCCTCAAGCAATCTCCCGTTGGGTCCTCAAGCCCGACCGCTTTGCCGTCATCAGAAACTCCAAACAAGATTTCGCCATCTCCATAGTTGGCGAAGGCGCTCACCGTCTTAAGATAAGTGCCGGAAACCATTTCTTTGAATTCGAGGTTCTTGCTCTCTCGCATAGTGCCCACTTCCCCTCATGCGTTCTTTTGCCTTTTATCATAGAACAAATCCGACGCAATACCGACGCAAATTTTTTCGTCGTTTTTGCGTCGGTTGCATCAGGAAGAAGTAACGGGGAGGTCCGAGCGAGACGAGGTGGGACGGGGGTCGGGGGTAAGACAGGGTCGGGTGATTTGTCTCTCGGCGGGCGGGACAGGGGTCCGAGGCAGGGGTCGGATGAATTGTCTCACGTCGGGCACCATCTCGTCGCGTCGCAGAATTGGAAGCCTTCGAGCCACCTGTGCTGATGAGGACATCTCGCGAAGGCGATCGAATGGGCAGCTGGGGCAGCTGAGGCAGTGCGGGGGTAAATAATTGGGGCAGCGCGAGGCTGGGTTTATCGAAGAAAATGTCACCGCAGCGATCGAGCGCCGCTCGACATGGACGCCGCCGCGCACGCATCCTCGGGCGAGCCGACTAAGAGCTCAACCAGGCAGGCGAGACCAAAAAAGTGCAGCCTTTGAGGCAAATTCTGGCACAAAAACCGAGGTATCCCACGGGGAAGGCCTCATTCCGACGCGCTGTCGCGGGTTGAGTTTTCTCACCGGAAAGAATCCCCAGGTCAGAAAGTTGCCCAGTTTGAGGGCGCCCCGCGGCGCACGTCTTCCCTGTGGGATATCTCGGTTTTTGTGCCAGAATCTTCCCGAATCGCCGCACTAATTGCGCCCGGAGACGTTACCACGTCGCTGGCACGAAGCTTCCCAAGCAAACGGTCGTAACTTGCGATGCTACAACCGCCCAGACGCTCGCGGCGCAGCAGCTTCCGTCTTGCCCTTCCTGCCGAAAACCTGGCAGAACCAATTATGCCCCGAGGATGTCCAGCTTCGCTTACGCCGTCGCATCCGCACGCCCTCGCGCCCGGCTACCTTGCCCGCAATTCCACCGCCTTCGTGAGCCCTTGCGCCTGCCCGCCTTCGCGCGCCCGAAACCCCCTGTCGGCGCGCCGTCCTTCGCGATTGGCGATATACTGGAACCCTACGCAACCATCAAGCCCACCAGGCTGCAAAGGAGCCATCTCATGAACGATTTCGGATCCATCCGCGACGCCGTTTCCCGCGTCGCGCCACGCTATGCCATCGCAAAGGTCGCGGTGTTCTCGCTTTACGCCTCCGACCAGGCACGCACGGGCGGTGACGCCTGCCTTCTGCTCGACGTCGGATGCACGTTCTCGCGCGCCGACGCCGCGCAGTTCCGCCGCTTCATCGCCGAGGACCTCGGCTGCACGGTCGACGTGGTCTTCCGCTCGGCGCTCACCGCCGAGGACTTCGCCCGTGCGAAAACCGAGGCCCGTGTGGTGTACGAGAACCCCGACGTGACGATTGCCTCCACGCCCGACATGCGCGCCCAAGCTACTCCCCCAGCCGCGCCCAAGCCGCCCGTCCGCTAGCGCCCATTTGCGCGGCGTTTCCGCAGTTTTCGCAGAAGAAGGCTGCACGTCATGCGCTTTCGCTATCATGGAACCCTACCCACACGAGAATCGCTGCGCGCAAGCGCACGACATCGATATGAAGGAGCTTTTGCATGTGCGGAATCTGCGGATTCACCCAAGCGACCAGCGCTGACGCCCTCGCGCTCAAGGCCATGTGCGACATCATGGCCCATCGCGGGCCCGACGGCGAGGGCCAGTATCTCGACGCGGAAAGCGGCATCGCGCTCGGGCACCGCCGCCTCTCGCTCATCGACCTGGCGAACGGCAACCAGCCCATGGTTCGCGCGACAGGCGAACACGACTCGGCCATCACCTCCCCCGCGCTCATGCCCGACGGCACGCCGTGCGGCACGCCCGAGTCCATGCTCGCGAAGGGCGATTTCGCTATCGTGTTCAACGGGGAAATCTACAACTACCAGGACCTTCGCGCCGAACTCGAGACGCAGGGCTGGCAGTTCA
>JAUMVS010000008.1 GCA_030530045.1 Phoenicibacter congonensis | reverse complement strand
ACAAATCCCAGGATTCCCAAGAACCGTCTTTTCTTGGCACGTCAAATTTTCTGTAGCCAATTTCCCAAGCGTGTTTTTGTGCCTCTTCGATATTGTAGCAAACAAACTTTGCGTTATGGGCATCGGACCCAAGAGTAATTGGCACTTCTGCTTTAAAGAATTTCTCTAGCAGGCTACAAGCGGGATAGAAGTCGTTTAAGCCTTTTCTAAAAGACGCAGTGGAAATTTCAATTCGACGCCCTGTGTCTTTCGCACATTCTGCCATTTTTCCCCATAAATTTTCAATGTTTGCGGGCGGTGGGAATTCCGCATAAAACCGCATCGGGAGATCAGGGTGAGCCATGGAGTCGAAATTAAGTTCGCTTTCGCAGGCCTTGCACCAGGTCTCTACATATTTTCCCCAAACGCCAGCTGAGCCTAGTTGCTCCCAAACATGCATGTCTTCTGAGTAATCAATCCAGCCTGCAACTTCTTTGTTGCGGGACGAATCGGCTTGAGCAATGGCGTCGCTGCCGTCATAGCCTGCGGCAATTGAAACATCGCCTGCATGTCCAATCCAGTGAACGCTTCCTAGTTTTACCTGCGCATCTTTTGCCCATGCTTTAACGTTTTGCTCGCAGCCTTCGTACCAATCACACTCGAAACCGTAAATGAAATCGAGCTCAGGGCAAAGTTCGAAAGCAAGCGACTGGGCTTCTTCAAAGCTATCTTTATGCTCTTGAAGTCTATTAAAGGGCACCTGACATTCAAGATTTGGATCCATGCTCGCAGGCAAGGTCAGGTGATCGGTCGACACTAATACCTTGCAACCTGCAGCAATTGCAGCGCGAATGTTTTCTTCAAAAGAAGACACACCATCTGAGAAAAAAGTGTGAGTATGGCAGTCGACCAATTGCGCCATTTTGTCCTTTCAATGAGTGCGAACGCTCGTGTTTCCCATGAGTTTAATCGTTTCTTGGATTGATTATATTCAATCATTTTTGGAACGTAAATTCTATGATGCCGAAGGAAGCTTAACGATAAATAACGTTCCGCATGTTAGTAAACCAGCCGAAACTTTAGTTTCTATAAATTAACTTCAGTTAGAGCTTTAAACTATGCAATACAAAGATAGATAAAATTTTGATGACTATGAGTTCGCGAGAATAGTGAGTTAGTTGTTATAATAAAAACTTCGAAAATTTATTTAAGTTGAAGTGGAGAACAATTTTGCCAAGAACAAGAAAAGTACCTGAGCGCGTCGATATTGAGCCATTAGTCGAAAACGCAATGAAGGATGATGCAGTGCTTGCGGGCTATGTGGAGCAAATCGTTGATTCATCAAGGCATAAGCGTCAGGTCGCATCTACGGTTGTTTATGAAGTAGCATGTCTAGATCTTGACAAAGTTGAATGCCATGCAAAAGAGATTCTTGATGGTCTGAACAGGCCTGAAGGTCAGACACGCTGTGAAGTTTTAAAGACGCTCACGCTTTTCGTCGACAAACACGCAAAAGAGGCAATGAAGTCTATCGAAGCAGCTGAGACTGCACTTTTTGATGAGAATTCTGGTCCATTGCGCCTTTCGGCCTATGAATATCTTTGCAAGCTGGGCGCGACATCTGAGGCTCGTAGCCGTGAAATTTGGCCGCTCATTGACGAAGCGACTCAGTGCTTCCATGGTGATGTGGAATTTAATGATATGCTCATTGCACTCTTGGCTTTTTCCGACGGAAAAATTGACCCTGAGGTTGCAAAAGAGCTTGCTGAACTCATGAAGTTTGACTCAGAAAACGCGACGGGAAACCTAAAAGCAAAGAGCACCGAAATCATCGCGAACTGCAAGAAGAAAACGAAAAAGAAATCGGAAAAATAAAAGACAACAAAAACCTTACCAATAACGAAGAGGGGGATATGCATGCCAAACAGTAAATCTGGGTTAGACATGCTAATTGAAGCGCTAACTCAAAGCGGAGTTAACATGGGCGACGGTTTTGGAAAACGCGGTGATTCCTCGCAATCCTCGGGCGAGGAGGGCGAGAGCTCTTCGACGGGCGGCTCTGGCAGTCGCGGTTCGCATTTTGGTGGAGGAAACGGCTTTCATCCAGTTGAGAACCTAAACGTATCTTTTAAAGGACCTGAGACAAACAAAGGCAAAATCGGCTTAATCATTGCGCTCGTTATTATTTTGGGTGCAGCCTATTGGTGGTTCCACCCAGCTATTAGCATCAATTCCGTTGATGTTTGGATGTTCTTGATTATTTTCGTTGCGCTGCCGCTTTGGTTTTTCTTCACGCATAAATCTAAAGTTTATGCAACAGGCCACGGCAACATCGAGAAGAGCCCCTCGAAAGAAAAACGCTTCAAAAACCTTCGATTTATTCCGATTGCAATTGTTGTGATTTATCTTTTGGGTCAACTTTTGTCTCTTTCGATTTTCCCTGGCAATGCCGAGAAATATTCCTCGATTTTACAAACCGACACCCTTGAGTTTAAAGAAGACATCAAGGAAGTTAACTATAGCGAGATTCCAGTAATCGACCGCGACTCTGCGGTTTTGCTTGGCAATCGTGAAATGGGCACAATTTCAGAATATGTCTCTCAGTTCGAGATTTCTGACCTTTATTCTCAAATCAACTACCAGGGCAAACCAGTGCGCGTGTCTCCTTTGAACTACGCCGACCTGTTCAAGTGGTTCACTAACAAAGATTCGGGAATACCTGCATATGCTCTTGTTGACATGACAACTCAGGAAGCTCAGATTGTGCGTCTTGGCGACTCTCCAATTTATTACTCGAAGAGCGAGCCGCTTGAGCGCAACATCGACCGCTATGTCCAGTTGAAATATCCTTTCTACATCTTCGATGAGAAGAGTTTTGAGATTGATGAAAGCGGGCACCCTTTCTGGATTTGCCCAGTTAGAACCTACACAATTGGCCTTTTTGGTGGCTACACAATCGACAGGGTTGTTGTCGTGGACGCAACAACTGGCGACACGCAAGACATTGCAATCAACGATGTTCCTGAGTGGATTGACAGGGCCTACCCATCGGAGCTCCTCATTACTCAGTACAACTGGTATGGTCGCTACCACAACGGCTGGCTGAACTCTTTCCTTGGTCAGGAAGGCGTTGTCAAGACAACTCCTGGCTCCAACTCAACTCTTGGCTATAACTACATCGCCAAAGACGATGATGTTTGGGTCTACACCGGTGTGACTTCTGCGACATCTGACG
This sequence comes from Phoenicibacter congonensis, assembly GCA_030530045.1. Taxonomy (GTDB): domain Bacteria; phylum Actinomycetota; class Coriobacteriia; order Coriobacteriales; family Eggerthellaceae; genus Phoenicibacter; species Phoenicibacter congonensis_A. The sequence goes on along the minus strand of JAUMVS010000008.1, from coordinate 21,965 downwards.
ACTCGATTGTCGGCTTTGTCCTCATGAATCAAAGGACGCACGAGTCGCATTTCTATTCAGTCAGTGGCGCAACCGAGGAGTCGGCGATGGGTTCTGCGGAAGGCCAGGTCCAGAACTTGCGTTATTCCGCGACGTTCCCGTTGCTCATTAACGTGTCGAACCAGCCGACCTATTTCATGGCGCTAAAGGACAGCGCTGGTCTTGTTAAGAAGTTTGCGATGGTTGACATTCAGCGCTACCAAAACGTGGCGGTGGGCGACACCGTGGCTCAAACGCAGCAAGCCTATGAGGCCCTGCTGGCAACGAATGGCATCGTGAGTGACGACAGCGTCAATTCCGTAGCAACTGAAACAACAGGCAAGATTTCGCTCATGGCTCAGGCTGTTATCGATAACAACACACACTTCTATGTGATGCTTGAAGGCGACGATAAGCTCTACGATTTTAAGCTGCCTTCGATGCTCGACATCGTTCGTTTTAAAGAAGGCGACAGCATCACGTTTGAATATGTAACGACGAGCGGCGGAAGCAATGAGGCCTACTCAATCAAGGGATACAGCACCTCGACGTCTTAGTGTCAGCTATTTTTATATGAATTGCGTGGTGGTTTTTTGTACAGCACACGGTTCACTGAAAGAACTGGTTTAATTTGGCGCTTAATCGTGCTAGCGTTGCTGTGTTCGCTGATTGGTGTCGTTGCCTATCTCGCGGCCACAACGCAAACGCTCGACTCTAATTCCTACCACTACTTGTCTGACACATCGAGCGAAGAGTTTTTCCACAAGAAAAGCATTTCGATTGATGGAGAAACCACGTTTTCTGTTGACGACCACGCTGAGCTTGAAGAGATTCTGGTTCCGCTTGTGGGTGATAAATCCACGCATGAAATAACACTCGTGGCAGAAATTGGCGAGATTCCTCTGCGCCAAATTTATTTTTTGTCTCACATTGAGAATCTTGAAATTAAAAACGCTGCAACTGGAGAGATTTTGTATGAGAGGGTTGCAGCGACTGACAAAAGAGCGCAGCCCTATTTCGGTTTTGGCTGGCACACTTTCCGCTGTGAATCAAACACTCAAGTTGAGATAACTGTGAGCGGAGAGCGCCCAGCTCGTGCGATTGATGACTTCTGTGAGAGCATCTACGTTGGTGATGGACTTGTTCTGTTTAACCAGCTTGTGCAAGAAAACTTCTTTCAAATTGCGCTAGGCAACATAATTCTTCTCATTGGCATTCTTTATGTATTTATTGTCGTTATGATGCGGCGCACTATCAAAGGTGTTTCTAGTCATTACTTCTCGACCGGCACTTTGATTGTCACAGGCGCCCTTTGCTCACTGCTTGATTACAGAATCACAGGCCTCATAGTTTTTGATCATGTCACGCTAAACTGGATCGATTATGCCCTGCAAGTGTGCATTATTTTCTCGCTCATTGACTACTTGCGCTCTCTTTTTGATGACGAAAGGCTGCAGGCTGTTGGTCGAATTGTGCTCGCGACGGTTTTGGTGAGCATTGCTGCGTGTTTCACACTTGCGCTGCTTGGTGTTTATGGCATCAAAGAGTGCATCGAAATTCAAGTTCCAATCGCTGTTCCTTGCATTCTTGCGCTTGTAATTTGTGCCATCATCCAAATTTTTCAAAATCCACATCAAGGAAAAGAGCAGAGCCTGATGTTCATCCCAGCTGCGCTCATGGTTTCCATCATGGCAATTTATGAGCTTGCGAATTTTGTAATTTGGGGCAATTACATCGTCGTTGTTTTTGAAATTGGTCTTCTCATTTTTGCGGTCGTGCAATTTAGCATTCTGCTCGGCATTAGTCACACAAAGCTTCGCGAGGCCGAAAGCGCTGAAAGGCTTCGCGCTAATCTCATTGAATCGCGCTCGAAAGTCATGTTGAGCCAGCTGCAGCCTCATTTTGTAAACAACGTTTTGAGTTCAATTGCAGCCCTTTGCGAGAAAGACCCAAAGCTTGCAAAAGAGAAAACGATTACCTTTGCCGACTTCTTGCGCGAGAATCTCGATCTGCTCTCAAAAAAGCACGTGATTCCATTCTCTAGCGAGCTTGAGCACATTCATAAATTTATCGAGCTAGAAAAGATGCGCTTTGGCGATGACCTTGAATATAAAGAGGACCTGCAATTCTGTGATTTTTGGCTGCCACCTTTGTGCGTTCAGTCGATGGTCGAAAACGCTATTCGTCACGGAATTATTCCGAAGGAAGATGGCGGAAAAGTCACACTTCGCACGCGAAGGTCGGGTCGATTTGTTCTCATTGATGTTATCGATGATGGCGTGGGCTTTAAATTTGCCGCGAGTCAGGGTAACGGTCATTATGGGCTTGAAAGTGCCCGCAAGAGAGTGTCGGCTTTCCCCGATTCTGAATTTGTGGTTGAGAGTTCGGAGGGCAACGGCACGACTGTGAGAATTAAACTTTTGCTTGGAATTGAGAAGGAATATAACTAGTGGAAATTCTTTGTGTTGACGACGAGATGCTGTCATTAGAGCTGCTGGAGCAGGCAGTTAATGATGCTGTGCCTAACGCCAAAGTTCATGCTTTCAGAAAACCTAAAGAAGCGCTGGCTTTTGTTGAGGAGGCAGGCGCGCTTGACATCGCGTTTCTCGACATTGATATGCGCGGCATGACGGGCGTTGAACTTGGAGAGTTGCTAAAGGCAAAGCTGCCGTGCTTGAACATAGTGTTCGTGACCGCCTATAGCGACTACACTGGTGATGCTATGAAGATGCGCGCTAGTGGCTACGTTTTTAAGCCAGTGACGAAAGAAAAAATAGAAGCAGAAATCGAGAACCTGCGCTATTCGATTGCAGAAGCTTCTGTTGTTTCTGCCCTTGCTTCAGCTAGGTCAATTTCTTCTGAAGTTTCTGAAGATGCTAACCTTCCTGCTAACTTGGTCGATTCTGCAGTGGCTTTTTCTGAGACAGAAGCCAATGGCGCAAAGTTAAAAATTCAGTGCTTTGGAAGTTTTGAGGTTTTTGCCGAAGGAAAACCAGTCAAGTTCTCAAGGTCGCTTGCTAAAGAAGTGCTTGCCTACCTCGTCGAACGACGCGGCTCAACTTGCACTATTCGTGAACTTTCAGCTGTGCTTTTTGAAGACGAGCCATTTACGAACACGAAGCGAAGCTACGTTCAGTCAATCATTTCATCGCTCATGAAAAGCCTCGATGAAGTTGGCGCAAAAGAATGCGTGGTCAAAAGTTATAACAGCATCTCGATTGCACCTGAGAAAATCGATTGCGATTTTTACAAGTTTTTGGAAGGGGACAGAGACGCTCAGCTTTCCTACTTCGGGGAGTTCATGAGCCAATATTCCTGGGCAGAAAACACTAATGCTGCACTTTCAATGTCGCATTTTTCTTAAATGAAACAGCGTTTGACAGTCGCATTCTATGGTAGTTTCTGCGCAAACGTGCAGCGCTAGCTAAATTTGTGCAACTTTTCTATTCGCCGGTGTGTTAAATTCATAAGAATAGAGCCGGTTCAACATTTGAGCGGTACCGTTGAACTGGCTCTTCTGAATTAGGGATTAGCGCATTTTTAAATGCTGCTAAGTTATTTTTAAAAAAGGCGCCCTCCTAGCTGGTGGTGGTTATGAGAAGAGAGGACGCCTTTTTTAGTTGGGCAACGCTTCTGGAGATTTGGACTAAGAACAAGCATTGCAAGTGGGGTCTATTATTTTTTTCTCTTTCGAGTGCCTAACAGCGTGACCCCAAACGCGGTGATGTCAACTTGTTTGGTTAGCTAGCCAGAAACGCGGGTTAACGTCGATGCATCTTTGTATGTAAGATTTATCTAGTGTGAGTTTTTTTGGTAACCCTCCAGCTAGCTTTTAAACTAAGAAGAATTTAACAAACGAACAACTGCAAAGTAACAACAAAAAACCGCTTCGCGAGTTGTTGTTTCCGCTCGCTTCGGGTCAACGGTCGCACAGCTTTTTTCGAGCCGCGCGAACGCATCAACGATTTTTCTTAAAACCTGAGATAGTGGTGTATAATTTCAAGTCGCGTTAGGGGAGAAAACCCCAAGCGTTGTTGAAAACCGAATAGTTCTGCTGCTTAAGACAGCCGGTACATGCAAGTGTTTAATTGAGAAATCAGCCTGCCGAGGTGGTGAATAAATGAATTTGATTTATTGCCCTTGTCTTAATGCGCTAGCGCAAAAAGCGAGGGTTTTTTAAATGCCCAGCTAACGGCAGAACTTATTGAGACTTTTAAAAGGAGGTGAAATAGGTTTATGCCAAATGCTGCAAACAAAGAACAGCTCGCTGAGATTAAAGAGCTTTTGGACGGCACTGGTGCAGTTTGGGTAGTTGACTACCGCGGTCTTTCCGTTAAGGAAATTCAGCAACTTCGTCGCGACATCCGCGCTAACGAAGGACAAATGTTCGTTTTGAAGAATACCCTCATGCACATCGCTCTCGAGGAACTCGAGATGCCTTCAATGGACGAAATCTTGAGCGGCCCTTCAGCATTTGTGTTCACTGGCGAAGATCCAGTTGCAAGTGCTAAGGCAATCAAAAACTTTGCAAAGGGTAACGACAAGCTCGTCATCAAGGGCGGCATCATGGACGGACAATTCCAGGATGCAGCTGCTGTACAAGCTATCGCCGATCTTCCAAGCCGCGAGGAACTCATCGCAAAACTTCTTGGAACCATCAACAACCCAATGGCAAAGACAGTTCGCACACTCAATGCAATTCTCGAAGCACCAGTTCGTGCTATTTCAGAAATTGCAAAGAAGGCTGCTTAATGAAGCTCGCTTCGTAAAAGACGCTTAGAAAACGTCGCAAAAGCGACAACAAAATTTGAATTTTATTTTTTAGAAAGGAAGTCAATAATGGCTATCACAAGAGAAGAAATTGTAGAAGCATTGAAAGAAATGCCAGCTCTCGAGCTTTCTGAGCTCGTAAAGGACCTCGAGGAAGTATTCGGCGTAAGCGCTGCTGCTCCTGTTGCAGTTGCTGCTGCTCCTGCTGCTGGTGGCGAGGCTGCTGCTGAAGAGAAGACAAACTTCGACGTTGTTCTCGAAGGCTTTGGCGACAACAAGATCGCTGTTATCAAAGTTGTTCGTGAGCTCACTGGTCTTGGTCTTAAAGAGGCTAAAGAGGCTGTTGAGGGCGCTCCTGGAACAATCCTCGAGGGTGCTGACAAAGACAAGGCTGACGAGGCTAAAGCAAAGATCGAGGAAGCAGGCGGTACTGTTACCCTTAAGTAGTTTTTCTTCAAAAACTAACTTGCTTTTACAAAGGACCTTCTCACGAGGGTCCTTTTTCTTATTTCAATTTAAAATTCGCCTCGCATCTTCTCAATGAGCAATACAGATTAATTCAGGTTGTTTTTTGGAACATCGAAGCTGGCGATGAGAGAGGGCTAACTTTTCTTTCCCCGTGTATGGCTCTTTCTTTTGGGGCTTTCTCTGTGCGACTACGCTCACCCAGTGTGCGTTTCATCAAAAGAGGGTTTCTTTTTTTTGAGCTTTCTCTGAAGAATGGTTTATTTTTGTGAGTCTTCTCTTTTTAGGCGTCGTTAATGAATTTAAAATAGAGGCATGGCAAGAGAGTCTAAAAAATCAAAAGTTGAAAGAGCACTTGAAGTTGAGCGTCGCATGGATGCGCGCTATGGTTCACGCACGTGCCCGCTTGATTTTTGGGGCGACCCGTTTAAGCTTTTGATTGCTGTTATGCTTTCGGCTCAAACTACCGACAAAAGCGTCAATAAAGTCACACCCTTGCTCTGGGAAAAATATCCAACGCCACTTGATTTGAGCTTCGCTAACCCCACTGATGTTGCAAATATCATTTCTCGAATTGGGCTCTACCGCGTAAAGTCGGAGCGTTGTGTGGCGATTGCCGATGCGATCGTCAATGATTATGGCGGGGAAGTTCCTTGCGATTTTGAAGAGTTGCAAAAGTTGCCAGGTGTTGGCCGCAAAACTGCAAACATTGTGATGAATGAGGGCTTTGGCAAACCTTGCGGAATTGCAGTGGATACGCACGTTAATCGCATCGCCCACATGCTCAGTTTTGTTCCTCGTGACATGAAAGACCCGAACAAGGTTGAGGCAGAACTACTCAAAATTTACCCGCAAGAGTTTTGGGGAAAAATTAATCATCAATGGGTTTTATTCGGTAGGGAAGTCTGCATCGCGCGTCACCCAAAATGCGACGTTTGCCCACTGTCTGACATTTGCCCAAGCGAAATCTTGGCCGACTAATTCCCTCCGAAAAAAGAAAAACAGGAGCAATTTCTCACTCCTGTCTTTAAAGCTTTAATAAAAGTTTGCTATCTTCTTAGTCTTCAAACGATTTAGAAAAATTGTTCACAAGTGCATCTTCTAGCATCGCAAACACAACGGTTCCTGGTTCTTGGCGAAGAATGATCTTCTCCATCAGGTTTTCGCGGGTTACCGAATTGCAAAAACCGCGCTTGAGCCCAGAATTGTACGCCTCAGTAATCGCTTCTTGAGCCACAACTTCGATGTCATGCCTTGAGAGTGTCTCGCAGTAATTTGCAAGTTCTGCGTTGTTTAGACCCCTAAGCGAAGGGTGCCTGTTTGCAAGCTCGTTCCAAATTGCAATACGTTCGCTTTTGTTTGGCGGCTCAATTTTGACTTCATCCATATCACCAATGATGTCGAGAAGTTCAAACGGAATCATTTCCTGTTCGCAAGTTGTGCAAATGATTTGCACCCTTGGGTTTTCAGCACAATGTTCAATGAGCGAGAGAAATTCACGTCCAGCAGGAGTGAGTCTCACTGGCATCATTGGCTGAGGTCCGTCAGGTCCATCAAATGGTTCTTCCTCGAAAAAGATTGACCAGTCTTCAATATTTTCCATGACGAGCAGGCCATGATTTTCAGCAATTGCAACTAGCGGTGGCTTTCCGCGCGAGATGTCCATGCATGATTTGTTTGCAGATGCAGCAATTCCTGGCAAGCCCGAAGGTGTGTCTTGGATTGCTAGCTTTACCGTTGGGCACTGGAGCTCATCTGATGTGGCGTTGAGCAATGGCTCAATCTCTTCTGGCGTTTCGCCAACAATGAGAATTGGGCGCAATGCTGGGCGTGAGCTCATTCCGTGGAAGCGGTTGAGTGCTGCAATAACGCTGTCATTCTGGGCGCTTGACTTGTCGCCAAACCCTAAGAAACGCAAGCGTGTGACTGCTTTTTCGTAACCTGACAAATTGGACAACGCAAAAGCGTGGTAGTCGTTATGTGCTGCTGGTGCGTGCTCTCCTTTGGCAGAATGCAAGATGCTCTCAGCTTTTTGGAAGTCAGCATTTTCGTAAGGCGTTTTTTTCTCGACCTCAGGTTCTGGTTTAGGAGACTCTTCGCTGCCAGCAAGCTCTCTTCTAAACTGAGCAAGCCACTCAGGAACACCATCGTTTTTTCTATTGCCGTTTAAGTTCTGATTTTCGCCGTCTGTCAACATAGTCCACCTCCTTTATAAATTCCAAACCAAGGTTTCCAAACTGTTGATAAAAGTTTTTAAGCCTAATTTATTTTCGTCTAACTCTATACTATATGAAACATTTCGAAAAGCAATTTTTGAGGATTGAAAAATGAACTTTTTTGACGAAATTTCTGGCGAAGTAATCCCTGGATTTGGCATCGGTCATGCAACTGACTCAGACGCTGGAACAGGCGTTAGTGTGGTTGTGTGCAAAGAAGGTGCCGCTTGTTCTTGCGACATTCGAGGCGGCGGGCCAGCAACGCGCGAAACCGATCTTTTACAACCTGAGAAAATGGTCGAAAAGGTTCATGCAATCGTTTTGTCGGGGGGCTCGGCTCTTGGTCTTGATGCATCTTGTGGCGTTGCAAAGGTTCTTCGCGAGGAAGGCTTCGGCTTTCGCGTTGGGGAAGAGGTTGTGCCAATCGTTCCTGCCGCTTGCATTTATGACTTAAATTTTGCGACCAACAAAATTCCTGACCAAGACATGGCAATTGAGGCTTGCGTTGCAGCACTTGCAAATGCAGAAACTAAAATCGTGCCTGAAACTGGTTGTGTTGGTGCTGGCGCTGGAGCATGCGTTGGTTTTCGCTCGATTCCTGGCTACACGCCAATGAAGTCGGGCATTGGTTACAGCGTGGTCAAGTTTGGAAAAGTCAAAGTTGCGGCTCTCACTGTTGTTAATGCGCTTGGCAATGTTTATAACGATGATGGCACTTTTTTGGCTGGCGTTTCAAATCCCAAGAAGATGAAGAATGCCTTTAAGCTAATGAACATGAAAAACAAGCTAGACGCAGTGACTAACACCACGCTTTCTGTCGTAATGACAAACGCAAAATTCACAAAAACTGAGTGCAAGAAAATCGCAACATGTGCAAATGATGGTTTTGCTCGCGCCATTAACCCTGTTCACACGCAAAACGACGGCGACTCGATTTTTGTAATGTCGAAGGGAAAAATTAGAGCTGATGTCGATGTTGTCTCTACGATGGCGGCAGAAGTGGTCGCAAATTCAATTCGCGACGCCGTAAAAAGCGCAGTTAGCTGCCATGGTTTAACTGGCCTTGCTGGTTAGGTTTTCTTCAGCGTTTAGTCTTTTAGGAAGCTTTCGATAAGCTGAACACGCTCGCACACGCCGCACTGTTTTCATTGAAGAACAGCTCCACTGCGTGTTTTTGCGTTTAAAAGACAGCTTGCTATCGGTTTTTTGTTTAGAGACCTTTACGCAGTGCTTTGAACTGCTCTGTCACTTCGTTGGCAGCAACTTTCGTTTTCTCTTTAGCTTCAATGCTTGCCTTCGTGATGGCGATAGCAACACATACTGCTTCAGTTTTTGTGTGTGAAATTGAGATTGGAATGTCGGTGACGCCCAGCTTTTCTGCTATTTTTTGAGCTTCGTTGTAAAGCAGAGCCCGGGGCATTCCGCTCTTGTCAACTTTCACCTCGACATCTCGGTAGCCCACGCCTTTTGCAAAACCAACGCCGAGCGCTTTTAGCACAGCTTCTTTTGCAGCGAAGCGTGCTGCAAGGTGAATTTCTGGCTCAGCTTTTTTGTTTGCATAGGTGATTTCGGCAGCTGAGAACATCTTTTTTGTGAAGCTAGGCGTTCTTTTGCAGATCGTCTTGAAGTGCTCGATGCCGACCACATCGACGCCCAAACCCAGCTTTTCAGAATTTGTGTGGATTGAGAGCGCCTGGTCCACAACTTCTTGCATATGTCTTCTTCGTGTCATGGTTTTTGATTATAAAACACACACGTATAATGACTTTATGCTTGCTAGCAAAATCAATAGCATTGTTGAAGCAAATGGCTGCGCCAGTGCTTTTTTTGATAACGTAGCGTCTGAAAATGACGCTTGTCTTGGCGTGTCTTCTTCGGCACGGCCGATGTTTGCATCCCTTTGTTTTGAGCGGCTTGACGGTCCACTTTTGGTTGTTGTTGCAGGCGAAGACGCTGCGCATAGTTTTGCCAGGCAGTTGATGGGTTTTGTTGACGCATCTTTGATTTTGGAATTTTGCGATTATGGCTTTCGCCTCATCGATGACACAAGAATTGACGCTAGGGTTTGTGCGACGCGTTTTCAGTGTTTGAATGCGCTTTCTAAAGGCGAACACAAAATTGTTGTTGCATCGGTTGCTGCCGCTATGCGTCTTTTGCCCAGCGTTGATGACCCCTATCTTTCGCCACTCGTGCTCAAGTCGGGTGAGGAAGTCGAGCTTGAAAGCGTGATTGATGCTTTGCAAACGGCGGGATATGAGCGAACGAACAAGGTTAAAAACCGAGGCGATTTTTCTTTTGTCGGAGGAGCGCTTGATGTTTATCCTGGCAACCTTGACTTTCCAGTGCGAATCGATTTCTTCGGCGACGAAATTGAGTCAATCAAAAAGGTGTTTATTTCCACTGGTCAAACGGTTAAAGACATCGATTATGTTGAGGTTTTTCCAGTGTGTGAGATGCCTCTCACAAAACGAAACCTGAAACATGCAGAAAATGTTTTGGGCACAAAGGCTAAAACTAACGCAGCTATGCGTTCATTAAAAACTGTTTTAGAGGAAGGCATTAACCTGCCAGAAGCACACTTGCTCATGCCTCACTTGTGCGAAAAGTGCGCTTCTCTAAAGGATTTCTTAGCTCCAGAAACTCGAGTGCTAGTGTCTGAGCCGTCGTCAATCATCATGGATGCCAATGGCTTTTTAGAGCGTCTCGACCTAGAACTCACCGGAACGTCCCAAAAAACAGAACAGTTCACTTCTTCGATTTTCGACCTTAATTTTTCTGGCTTTAAGCACATAACTTTTGAGTCAATTCTTCGAGCTAAAGAAGTTAAAGTTGACGATGAGGTAAAGATTTTAAGGACGAACGTTGGTGGAATTGAGATTTCTTTGGAGGAAAGAATTTCAGACTGGTTTGATGCAGGCTATCGCGTCATTTTTTCTGAGCCTAACCCCGATGCCGCAAAGCAGGCTAAAAGTGACTTGGGCGACAGCGGTTTTTCTTTCTGCGATTTAGAAAACGAAGAGAAGCTAAAGGCCCGAGTCGTCAACTTCACACAAGCTGCCGTTCCTCTTGGCTTTGTGGTGCCCTCGGCAAAGCTTGTGATTGTTTCTCAAAACGACTCGAAGGGGCTTTTGTCGTCGCTTCGCCAAAGTCGACACATTGACATTACGAAAATTACTTTCCCCTATAGTCCTGGCGATTTCGTCGTCCACATGACTTTTGGTGTGGGCAAGTTCGTGCGAATTACGACGCGAGAAATTGACGGCTTGAAGCACGACTACATGGAACTTCATTACGCGGAAGGCGACAAGCTTTTCTTGCCAGTTGAGCAGTTTGACCGAGTGACACGATATGTTGGTGCCGATTCAGAAAATCCAAAGCTCACGCGCCTTAACACTCGCGACTGGTCAAAAGCATTAAAGAAAGCTCGCGCTGCAACAAGAAAACTAGCGTTTGACCTTGTGGATGTTTATTCGAGGCGTGCAAATGTAACTGGTTTTCCTTTTGAAGTTACAAATGAAATTGTTACAACGCTGCACGAAACGTTCGACTTTGAAGAAACGAAGGATCAAGCGGCAGCAATTGAAGATGTGTTTGCCGACATGCATTCCTCTCGAATCATGGACCGTTTGATTTGTGGCGATGTTGGTTTTGGTAAGACTGAAGTCGCAATTCGCGCCGCCTATGTAGCTGTTAAAAATGGCAAGCAAGTTATGCTTTTGTGCCCAACAACCGTGCTTGCTCAGCAGCACTTCAAAACTTTTTTGACAAGGCTTGACCCGCTTGGCGTGAGTGTTGATGTTATTTCTCGATACAGAACAGGCAAGCAGCAAAAGCAAACGCTTGAGCGCCTATCAGAAGGCAAACTCGATGTTTTAATTGGCACGCACAGGCTTTTGTCTCGCGATGTTAACCCGAAGGATTTGGGGTTAATGATTGTTGATGAGGAGCAGCGCTTTGGTGTTGGCCATAAAGAGCAGCTAAAAGACCTGCGTGAGACGATTGACGTTTTGACGATGTCGGCCACACCAATTCCGCGCACTTTACAAATGTCGCTTTCTGGTGTTCGCGAGATGTCTCTCATTTTGACTCCGCCTGAGCACCGACGCCCAGTTGAGGTTCATGTTTCACAGTGGGACCCCGACGTTGTGAGTGAGGCGCTTCGCTATGAGCTGGCTCGTGGTGGGCAAGTTTATTACGTTTCAAACCGTGTGAACGTCATCGATTTAACGCTCAAGCGCGTGCAAGAAATTGTTCCTGAAGCCAGGATTGGCGTGGCACATGGGCAAATGAACAAACGCGAGCTTGAAAAAGTGATGGAAGACTTCGAGTCTGGCGAGCTTGACATCTTGATTGCGACCACAATCATCGAAAGTGGAATTGATAACAGGAATACAAACACGCTCATCATTGAGGACTCACATCACCTTGGTCTTTCTCAAATGTACCAGCTAAAAGGCCGCGTGGGGCGCTCTTCCCAGCAGGCCTATGCCTATTTCATGTATCCAGGCGACATTCCGCTTTCGGAAGACACGCGCCAGCGCCTCATGGCAATCGACGAGCACCAGGAACTTGGAAGTGGTCTTCGAATTGCCATGCGTGACCTGGAAATTCGCGGTGCCGGTGAGATGTTTGGTGCCGAACAAACGGGCAACATGAGTGCCGTTGGTTTCGATTTGTTTGCCGCAATGTTAAACGAAGCAATTATGGAAGAACGCGAAGGCAAGAAATCTGACGAGAAGCAGGCGGTTCATGTCTTGAGTGAGATTCAAATTAACGTTAATGAGTCGGCATTGCTTAGTGATGATTTCATCGAAGATGTCGAGGAACGCGTGCTCATTTATCGAAGAATTGCAAGTGCGTCAACTTGTGATGCAGTGACTGAAATCTTTGAGGATGTCAAAAAGTCCTATTCAGAAATGCCCGATGAAGCGCTTAATTACTTCGCCAAAGCAATGCTTCGGGCATTTTGCTGTGAGAATTCCATCTCTTCAATTTCAATTGCGGGAGGCTATGTTGTGGTCGAGCCAATTGAGCTTGGCGCAGAGGCAGTGGCTAGCATTCGCCCAGTGTCGGGGCTTTATTCTAAAAAGCACCAGCGTCTAAAAGTGCCATTCCATAACATCGACTCTGGCGCGGGCAAATGCGCCGATGTTCTGACGTTTTTATCTGATTTGCTATAATTTTTTGGCTTTATAAAGAAATCAATTTTGGAGTTTTTATATGTCTGACGCACAAGTTAGAGTTCGTTTTGCACCTTCGCCAACTGGAATGTTGCACATCGGAGGAGCCAGAACAGCAATTTATAACTGGGCATTTGCTCGCTCACAAGGTGGCAAATTCATCTTGAGAATCGAAGACACCGACCAAGAGCGTTCAACTGACGAAAACACCCAAATCATTTTGCGCGCTATGCGCTGGCTCGGTCTTGATTGGGACGAAGGTCCTGAGGTCGGGGGAGATTATGGCCCCTATTTCCAAACCGAGCGCATGGACACATATAAAGAAGCGCTTGCTCGCCTGATTGAAAGCGGTAATGCCTACCCTTGCTTCTGCACAAAAGAAGAGCTCGACGAAAAACGCGAGATTGCTAACAAGGAGCACGGCGGTTACGCTGGCTATGATGGCACTTGCCGCCACCTCACAAAAGAGGAGGCTGAAGCCCGCATTGCAGCTGGTGAGCCTCACGTTTGGAGGCTTAAAGTTCCAGAAAATCACGCACCAATCACTTTTGATGACTGCGTTTATGGTCACATGGAGTTCCCATGCGACGTCATGGATGACCTCATTTTGGTCAGAACCGATGGCATGCCAACCTACAACTTCGCTGTTGTTTGCGACGATGCAAACATGCACATCACCCATGTTGTTCGTGGCGACGATCACCTGTCGAACACTCCTCGCCAAATTTTGATTTACGAAGCACTTGGCTATGATGTCCCAACTTTTGCACACCTTCCAATGATTCTTGGAAGCGACGGCAAAAAGCTCTCAAAGCGCCATGGCGCAACCAATGTTGAGGAATACCGCGACCGCGGCTACTTGCCTGATGTAATGGTTAATTTCCTGGCTCTTCTTGGCTGGTCGCTCGACGGCGAAACCACAATTATTCCGCGTGATGTTCTAACTGAAAAGTTCCAGCTCTCACGCATTAATAAGAAAGACTGCATCTTTGACGAGACAAAGCTCGACTGGATGAACGGTGCCTACATTCGCGAGATGGATGTTGATGCGTGGGCTGAAGTTGCTCTTCCTTGGATTCAAAAAACAGAAGGCGCTGACCAATCTCACGTAACCGTTGACCTAGATTTTGCAAAAGCAGTGTGCCCACTCATCATTGAGCGCATGGTTCGTTTCAATGAATTGCCTGAGAAACTGCAATATTTCTTCTGGGATGACAAAGTTTATCTCGATGAAAAGTCGGTTAACAAGGTTCTCTTAAAGGAAAACGCTCGCGCAGACGAAGCTCTCCAAATTGCGCTTGATGTTCTGAGTGACGAAACAAACCCATGGGACTTCGAAACACTTCAAGAAAAGGTTCGCTCACTGGGAGAAGAGGCAGGGCTCAAGCCTAAACTGATCTTCCAGCCAATTCGAGTTGCTGTTTGTGGAAACATGGTTTCACCTCCTCTTTTTGAGTCAATTGTGCTCATGAGCAGGGAAGATGTCGTTGCTAGAATTGACTACGTCAAAAATAAATTTTTCTAGGTCGCTGTGCTAGAATAGAGTCCTTAAAAATATTCATCGCAGCCAGTCTCGGCATTCAGCAATCACACCTTAATCGAACACAAAGCTGAAAGACCCGCACCAGGGTCTAGTGCAACTTGCTCTTGTCTTGACTCCTGCACAAAAAATGGAGATTTTTGAAAGCTAAAGTTACAAATAGAAAATCGGTTGCATCGCAGCGCACATTGTTCGGCATCATTGCTATTGCATTTTGCGTAGTTTGCGCAGTAGTTTTGATTTCCGTTTTGGGTGTCAGCTACGCGGGTGCTTTTAACTTCGGCGAGCCTGAACAAAAGATTGAAGACAAGGCTGCAAGCGAGCAGGTTGAATTTGTGGAAACAAAAACGACCGAGACCGACACACTTCAAACATCTAGCAAGCGCGACGTTTCTGCTCTTTATCAAAACATTAAAGATGAAGAAGATGAGAAAGCTCGCATCGAGGCTGAAAAGAAACGTGCCCACGATGAAGAATGCATTGCTAAAGGCGTTGCTAACAAAGCAGCTGCAGGAAATCCAAGCGATGGCGTTGACTTCACTGTTGGTCGTGACGCATTTGTAAAAGAATGGGGAGCAAGGATTGATGCCTATCTCTCAGGCTCAACTCTTGCAGGTTACGGCGAGAAGTTTGCCGATGCTGCTTTTGAAAACGGAATCGACCCTCGAGTTTCTGCTGCAATTTCCAACACAGAATCAACTAAGGGTGCAAACTGTTTTAGATCTCACAACGCTTGGGGCTGGATGGGTGACACCGTTTGGGACAGCTGGGAGACAGCAATTTATGCACATGCAAAGGGCTTTGCTGATGGCTATGGCTACACGGTAACTCTCGCAGGTGCTCAGAAATATTGCCCTCCTACCTACCAAGATTGGTACAGCAAAACAACAGCACAAATCGCTTTAATCTAGGGTGCAAATTCGCTTACCTCTCAAGATTTCCAACTCTTTTTATAAAAGCTATAATCTTTTAAATCATGAGCAACATTATCGTCATAGGTTGTGGACGCGTTGGTTCCCAGCTAGCGGAAGGTCTTTCGCTGCAGGGTCACAACGTTTCGTGCATCGATAAAAACCTGTCATCGTTCGATGCCTTGGGTAGTGACTTTAACGGAATTAAAGTGCTTGGCCTTGGCTTTGACGTTGACACCCTTGAAAAGGCAGGTTCTGACGATGCCGACATCGTCGTTGCATGCACCCAGAGCGATAATGTTAATTTGATGTGCTGCGAGGTCGCAAAACGCTTGTGCGATGTTGATCGCGTAATCGCGCGCCTCTACAATCCAACTCGCCTCGAAGTTTACGAGAAGCTTGGCATCGACTACATCTGTGGCACAACTCTCATCGCAAAGGCAATCATGAAGAAGGTTGAAAAGACATGTATGTAGTGATTGCTGGCGGCGGCAAAATCGGCTCCTATCTCGCCGCAACAATGATGGAGAACAATCATGACGTTGCAATCATTGAAAAGAGTGAGTCGGCTTGCGAGTTTTTAAGCGAATTTATTGAAGGACGCTTCCTTTTAATTAATGGGGATTGCTGCGAACTTTCAATTTTGCAAGATGCTGGCATTAGTCGCGCCGATGTTTTTGTGGCAAGCACAGGCCAGGACGAAACAAACCTAGTAGCTTGCGAGCTGGCCGATCAGCTCTACGACGTGCCTCGCGTTATCGCTCGTGTTAACAGCCCTCGCAACTTGCGCATTTTCCGCGAACTTGGCATTGAGTGCGTTTCAACCACAAACCTCATTGGCTCTTTGATTCTAGAAGAAGCGCTTCACGGCAGCGTTTCAATCACGTCAACCTTGACTCATGGTGACATTATTTTGAGCGAATATTCCATTCCGCATAAGAAAAGCTTGAATGGGGAAGGTGTGAAACTTGGCGACATCGAGTTGCCAGAAGGTGCTCGCTGGGTTGCAGTTGAAACTGAAGAAGGTCCAGAAATTGGTAACGACGACTACGTTTTGTTCCCTGGAGACCAAGTCATTGTAGTTTCTGATCGTTCTTTAATTCCGCAAGTTCGTCTTGCATTTAGCTCTTTGGGTTAAGCAATTTTGAAGTTAAATTTAGAGCTTCAAAATTTCTTTCTTAAAAAGTCTTTCAATCTTTAAAAAATACTTTTAAAACGGGTTGTTTCTTGTGATAAACTAAATAGTCGCGTCTAATGATAGGGTGGACACGCCCGGACGTGTTGATAGGCGGTGTCAAGGTAGACAGCCTCTTTATCTGCTTCATTGGCGATCGCTATCAAAGATTTTTAAGAGGGACGCAATTTATTAGTTTTGCGTCAAGACAAAGAAAGTGAGTAACAGTGGGAATCAGGAATTACAAGCCGACCAGCCCTGGACGCCGCTTTCAGATGGTTTCTGACTTTGAAGACATCACAACTTCAAAGCCTGAAAAATCGCTCCTTGCGAAGAAGCCTAAGAAAGCAGGCCGCAACAACTATGGTCGCATTACCTGCCGTCACAAGGGTGGCGGAAATCATGCACGTTATCGTGTAATCGATTTCAAGCGTAACAAGGATGGCGTACCAGCAAAGGTAGCCACAATTGAGTACGACCCAAACCGCACATCTCGCATCGCTCTTTTGCACTATGCAGACGGTGAGAAGAGATACATCATTCAACCTAAAGGCCTCAAAGTTGGCGACACCGTAGTTAGCGGTCCTGATGCCGACATTAAGCCTGGTAACGCACTTCCACTTGAGAACATTCCAGTTGGTACATTGATTCACTGCGTCGAGCTTCAGCCTGGCAAAGGTGCTTCGATGGCAAGATCAGCTGGTGCTTCTATCCAGTTGATGGGTAAAGAAGGCAAATACGCTATCCTTCGTATGCCTTCCTCAGAAATGAGACGCGTTCTTTTGACTTGCCGTGCAACAGTCGGCGAAGTTGGCAACGGAGAGCACTCCAACATCAAGATCGGCAAAGCTGGTCGTAACCGTTGGAAGGGCATTCGTCCAACAGTTCGTGGTACTGTAATGAACCCAGTCGACCACCCACATGGTGGTGGTGAGGGCAAGAACAAATCTGCTGGTCGTCACCCAGTTTCACCTTGGGGTCAGCCTGCTAAGGGTCACCGCACACGTAACAAGAAGAAGGCTTCACAGAAGCTCATCATCCGTCGTCGCAAGAAATAGCGCAAAGGTTTAAGGAGAAAATTTTGAGCAGAAGTTTGAAAAAAGGACCTTTCGTCGAGATCCGTCTTCTTGAGAGAATCCAGAAGATGAACGACGAAAATGACAAACAAGTTGTCAAGACCTGGTCGCGCTCTTCAACAATCTTCCCAGAGATGGTTGGACACACAATTGCAGTGCACGACGGTCGCAAGCACGTACCAGTTTATGTAACAGAGTCAATGGTTGGCCACAAGCTTGGTGAATTCGCACCAACACGCACATTCCGCGGCCACGCTGACAAGAGAAAATAGTGAAGGAGGAGTAACATGGCAAAAACTAAAAGAACAGTTAACCCAAACGAAGCTACTTCTACTTCTAAATTCGTGAGAGTTTCTCCAAGAAAAGCTCGCATCGTTTTGGATCTTGTTAGAGGTAAATCTGTTGCAGAAGCTCGTGAGATTCTTCAATTCTCAGAGCGTGCAATCTCTGAAGTCGTCTTGAAGACTTTAAACAGCGCAGTTGCAAACGCAGTTAACAACAATGGCCTTCTTGAGTCAACTCTCGTTGTTAAAACTGCAGTTGCTGATGAGGGCCCAACCATTAAAAGAATTCGCCCTCGCGCAAAGGGAAGCGCAAGCCGCATTAACAAGCGCACTTCCCACATTAAAATCACAGTCGCAAGTGGCAAGGAGGCTTAGGACATGGGTCAAAAAGTATGCCCTACAGGATTCCGCCTTGGAATTACTGAAAATTGGAAAAGTCGCTGGTATGCGGATAAAAACTATGCGGCACTTCTCGAGAACGACCTTAAGCTTCGTTCCTACATTGAGAAGAAACTCAAAGATGCAGCTGTTTCAAAAGTTGACATCGAGAGAACTGGTGAGAACGTTAGAATCACCATCAAAACTGCTCGCCCAGGCGTAATCATTGGAAAGAAAGGCGCAGACATCGACGTTCTTCGCAAGGAACTCCAAAAGATCGCTGAAGGCAAGGTAAGCGTTGATGTTGTTGAGGTTCGTCGCCCTGAAATCGACGCAAACCTGGTTGCACAAACAATTTGCTCACAGCTCGAAGGCCGTGTTGCATTTAGACGTGCAATGAGAAAAGCAGTTCAATCAGCTCGCAACAGCGGAGCTGAAGGAATCAGAATCCAATGCTCTGGTCGTCTCGGTGGTGCTGAGATGAGCCGTCGTGAGTGGTACCGCGAAGGCCGCGTGCCTCTGCAAACTCTTCGTGCAAAAATCGATTACGGTTTCAGCACAGCAAACACTCAGATGGGTGCTATTGGTGTACAAGTTTGGATTTACCATGGCGACGTTATGCCTGGTCAAAAGTACTCTGATCCAACTTTGGAAGGCTCTGGACGCAACAACCGCGGTCGCAATGGTGGACGCCGTGGAAACGAGAATCGGAGGCAGAAATAATGTTATTGCCAAGACGTGTTAAGCACAGAAAAGTGCAACGTGGCTCCATGAGGGGCAACGCCAAGGGCGGCACTAATCTGTCCTTTGGCTCATATGGCCTTGCAACAACCGAGCGTCACTGGATTACAAATCGCCAGATTGAAGCTGCTCGTATTGCAATGACTCGTCATATGAAGCGTGGTGGTCGCGTTTGGATCACAATCTTCCCTGACAAACCAGTTTCTAAGAAACCAGCAGAAACTAGAATGGGTAAAGGTAAGGGCGCTCCTGAGTATTGGGTAGCGGTTGTAAAACCTGGACGCATCATGTTTGAAATCGACGGTGTTGAAGAATCTGTCGCTAAAGAGGCTCTTCGACTTGCTGCAATGAAGTTGCCTGTTAAATGCAAGATCGTAACTCGCGAAGCACAACAGGCTAGCGCAGGAAAGGAGGCCTAAATGAAACCTAGTGAAGTAAGAGAA
Organism: Phoenicibacter congonensis; assembly: GCA_030530045.1. Lineage (GTDB taxonomy): Bacteria > Actinomycetota > Coriobacteriia > Coriobacteriales > Eggerthellaceae > Phoenicibacter > Phoenicibacter congonensis_A. The sequence continues at coordinate 2,769 of JAUMVS010000008.1, read as the reverse complement.
CTCACATCTGAAGATCTCAAAGCTAAATTGGCAGAAAACCGCACAGAGCTTTTTAATCTTCGTTTTCAAATGGCTACAAGTCAGCTCGATAACACAGCTCGCGCTGCTCAAGTAAAAAAAGACATTGCTCGCATTCTCACCGAGATTAGAGCAAGAGAAATCAACGCGCAATAGGAGGTGTGAAGAGTAATGGCTACTGAAGAACAAGTAACTCGCAACCACCGCAAGGTCCGCCAGGGCATAGTTGTTTCTGCTGCAGGCGACAAGACAATCGTTGTCGAGGTTCAGAGTGATAAACCACATCCAGTTTATGGAAAGATGATGACTTCTACAAAGAAGTATCACGCTCATGACGAGAAAAATGAGGCTGGAGTTGGCGACCGCGTACACATCGCTGAGACTCGTCCAATCTCTAAACTCAAGCGCTGGAGATTATTAGACATCATCGAGAAGGCTAAATAGTGCATTTTTGCATTATTAATTTTTAAGAACAAAGAGGTCAAAAATGATACAAATGCAATCATACTTGCAGGTCGCTGACAACAGCGGCGCTCGCAAAGTGCAATGCATCAAAGTTCTCGGAGGATCTAAAAGAAGATATGCCGGAATTGGTGATGTAATTATTTGCGCTGTAAAAGAAGCTATTCCTAACGGAGCTGTTAAAAAGGGTGACGTTGTTCGCTGCGTAATCGTTAGAACTAAAAAACAGGTTCGCCGCGACGATGGTTCCTACATCCGCTTTGACCAGAACGCTTGCGTTTTGATTAACCAGGATGGAACTCCTCGTGGAACACGTATTTTTGGACCGGTTGCTCGTGAGCTCCGCGACAAGAAATACATGAAGATCGTGTCTTTGGCACCTGAGACGCTTTAAGGAAGGAGTGAACAATGGCTGTAAAGTTTGGTAAAAACGCAAGAGGCAAAGTTGCCAAGTTTAAGACCCTTCCAATTAAATCTGATGACCAGGTAGAGGTTCTCGCTGGCAAAGATAAGGGCAAAAAGGGTAAAGTTCTTCGCGTTATTCCTGCACAGAACAAAGTTGTTGTTGAAGGAATCAACACTGTAAGAAAGACCATGCGTCCTACACAGGCTAACCCTCAGGGTGGCATCTCAACTGTTGAGGCACCACTTAACGTTTCTAACGTTTCTCTTGTTTGCCCATCATGTGGCGAAAAGACAAGAGCTGCTCGTCGTCGTGACGAAAAAGGCAAGAAAATTCGTGTCTGCAAAAAATGTGGCGCAGACATCGATAAATAGTCTGTTTTTAGTATAATAAACAAGTTGGCCCGTGCGAGGTATCTCGCCTCACGCGGGACATCGGGTCGGAAATCCGATGTTTAATTCACCAAGATTTAAGGAGAGATAAACGATGGCTGATATGCCAAGACTGAAAGAAAAGTACAACAACGAACTTCGTGATCAGCTCGCAAAAGAGCTCGGCATCAAAAATGTTAACGACATTCCTCGTCTGAAGAAAATCGTAGTTAACATGGGCGTTGGTGCTGCTACTTCTGATCATAAAATTCTCGATCATGCAGTAGAAGACATGAGACAAATTACTGGTCAGCAACCAATGATTTGCCGTGCAAAGAAATCAATCGCTTCCTTCAAACTTCGTGAGGGACAAGCAATTGGCTGCAAGGCAACTCTTCGTGGTGACCGCATGTGGGAGTTCTATGATCGTCTTGTATCAACAGCTATTCCAAGAATCCGCGACTTCCGTGGCATGTCAACAACAAGCTTTGATGGACGCGGCAACTACACATTTGGTGTAACTGAGCAGCTCATCTTCCCTGAGATTGATTACGAGAAGATCGACCGCACTCGTGGTATGGACATCACAATCGTTACATCAGCTAAAGACGATGAGGGCGCAATGGCTCTCATGAAAGCACTCGGTTTCCCATTCAAGGCAAACTAAGTTAGGTTTAAATCAGGCAGGCTCATTTGTCCTGCCTGTTTTAGATAGGTTCAAAAAACTTTTTTTAAGAAAGAAGGAAATTAATGGCTAAAAAATCGATGATTGCCAAGGCCAAACGTGAACCAAAGTATTCGACTCGTGCGTATAATCGCTGCAGCCGTTGCGGACGTCCACATGGCTATTTCCGTAAGTTTGGTCTCTGCAGAGTATGTCTCAGAGAACTTGCTAACGAAGGCAAATTGCCAGGCGTAACCAAGTCATCTTGGTAAAAGCTGGCACCAACTGAGCAGGCACTTTTGCTATGGGCATGAAAGTGAACCGCTCAAATTGTGCATCAATAACTAGAAGGGAATCACAATGACAATGACAGACCCAATTGCAGACATGCTTACGCGCATCCGTAATGCGCAGTCTGCAGGCAAAGACAGTGTGTCAATGCCAACGAGCAAAAAGCTCGTAGAGGTTGCTCGTGTTATGCATGAAGAAGGCTTCATCGCTTCCTATGACGTTGTAGAGGGAAGTCCAAGAGCAACACTCCAAATCAATCTCAAGTATGGTCCTCATGGCGAGAAAACAATGCGCGGAATCAAGCGCGTTTCTAAGCCAGGTCTTCGCATTTACGCAGGAAAAGACAAACTTCCTCGCGTTCTCGGCGGTTTGGGACTTGCAATCATTTCAACTTCAGAGGGTGTAATGGCTGACCGCGACGCTCGTGCAAAGGGCATCGGCGGCGAAGTTGTTGCATATGTTTGGTAGTAAAGGGGGTGCGCAGATATGTCTAGAATCGGTAAAATGCCTATCACTGTTCCAGCTGGCGTAGAAGTATCAATCGACGGCTCAACAGTTTC
>JAUMVS010000140.1 GCA_030530045.1 Phoenicibacter congonensis | reverse complement strand
CGACTGATACAGTATGTGTTTGGCTTTATTTATTTGCCTTTGGGTGCAATTTCAAATGCGTTCAGGGGTGAATTTATCACAAAGAAAACCACTCATGAGGGAGATGTACCTGTTATACTTGGAGGACAGGAACCTGCATATTACATTGACAGATCGAACCATACAGGCAAAATTGTTGTTGTTGCGCGAAGCGGTGTATCTGCTGGCTTTGTATCTTATTGGGAACAGACTATTTTCGTAACTGACGGCTTTGGATATGAAGGAAAACAAGGCATAACAATAACGAAGTATCTGTACTATGTGTTGAAAAATATGGAAACAAACTTGAATGCCATGAAACGCGGGGCGGGAGTTCCTCATATCAGTGGAGAAGCTCTTGAAAAAATAATGTTGCCTGTACCTCCTCTTCAAGAACAAGAACGCGTCGTCTCCATCCTTGACCGCTTTGACACACTCTGCAACGATATTTCTTCCGGTCTTCCGGCAGAAATAGAGGCAAGAACCAAACAATATGAATACTACCGCGACAAGCTCCTCTCCTTCAAAGAGCAGTAAGCATACGAGGTCACAGCATGAGCAGCTACAATATCATTGTCGAGAGCAACGAAAGCACTGTTGTTTCTGAATATACGCCTGTAAGCGCACGCTCAGACAGCTTTCAGAGCGAAGCTGCCCTTGAAAAGGAATTTATACGCCTGCTTTGTGACCAGGGCTATGAGTATCTCTCCATACATGATGAAGTCGGCCTGGTTGCCAACCTGCGCAAGCAGCTGGAAATCTTAAACAGCTATACCTTTACAGACGGCGAGTGGAAGCGCTTCTTCTCAGAGACCCTTGCCAATGCCAATGAGGGCATTGCTGAAAAGAGCAGGACGATTCAGACGGATCACGTAAAGGTGCTTCGCCGTGATGACGGCAGCTCCAAGAATATCCAGCTCATCGACAAGAAGAATATCCACAACAACCGCCTGCAGGTTATAAACCAGTATGAGGAAACAGGAGGTACCCACGATACACGTTACGATGTAACCATTCTCGTCAATGGCCTGCCCCTTGTGCATGTGGAGCTGAAACGGCGCGGCGTTGCCATTCGTGAAGCCTTCAATCAGATCAAGCGCTACCAGCGGGACAGTTTCTGGGCTGCAAGCGGCCTGTATGAGTATGTACAGATCTTCATCATTTCCAACGGGACCTTCACCAAGTATTACTCCAACACAACCAGAAATGCCCATCTGAAGGAGATGGAGTCTTCAGGCAAAAAGACAAAGAAAACAAGCAACAGCTTTGAATTTACGTCTTTCTGGGCTGACGGCAGCAACAAGGTCATTGCCGATCTGATAGATTTTACCAAGACCTTCCTTGCCAGGCATACCATTCTGAATGTGCTGACCAGGTATTGCGTGTTTACCACTGAAGAAATTCTGATGGTGATGCGTCCCTATCAGATTGCGGCTACAGAACGCATTCTGAACCGTATTGAGTTAAGCACCAACTACAAAAAGACAGGAAGCACCGATGCCGGCGGCTATATCTGGCACACTACAGGAAGCGGCAAGACGCTGACATCCTTCAAGACGGCACAGCTTGCCTGTGCCCTGCCCTATATAGACAAGGTCCTGTTCGTGGTTGACAGAAAGGATCTGGACTATCAGACCATGCGGGAATACGACCGCTTTGAAGAAGGCGCTGCCAACAGCAACACATCTACCAAGGTTTTGCAGCGCCAGCTTGAGGACAAAGACGAAAAGGGCGCTTATCACCAGTACAAAATCATCATTACGACCATACAGAAGCTGGACAACTTTGTAAGCAGGAACAAGGGGCACGCAGTCTTTTCAAAGCACTGCGTCATCATCTTTGACGAGTGCCACAGAAGCCAGTTTGGCGATATGCACGCCAAGATTGTCAAGGCATTCAAAAACTATCATCTGTTCGGCTTTACCGGCACGCCCATTTTTGCAGCCAATGCCGTAAAAGGCAGGCATCTTGCAATGCTGACCACGCCGCAGGCTTTTGGCGATCAGCTTCACACCTACACCATCGTGGATGCCATCAACGATGAAAACGTGCTTCCCTTCCGCATGGACTATGTCAATACCATCAAGGAGAAGGAAAACATCAAGGACAAGGAAGTTTCTGCCATAGACATTGAGAAGGCAATGGGCGCTCCTGAGCGCATCCGGAAAATAGTCAGCTACATCCTGGAGCACTTTGACCAGAAAACCAGGCGCAACAGTTTCTATTCTCTGCATGGCAAGCGCCTGGCAGGATTTAATTCCATATTTGCCGTGAGTTCCATTCCCATGGCAATGAAGTACTACACCGAATTCAAAAGGCAGCTTGCTGAAGGCAGGCGGCAGCTTACGATAGCTACGATATTCAGCTATTCCGCCAATGAGGATGATCCTGAAGACGTCCTGCTGGATGAAAACTTCGATACAGACGCTCTGGACAAGACATCCCGTGATTTTCTTGAGGGCGCCATCCAGGACTACAATGCGGTGTTCAATACCAATTACGACACTTCATCCTACCGTTTCCAGAACTATTACAAAGATTTGTCCCTGCGGGTGAAAAACAGGGAGGTCGATCTCCTGATTGTCGTCAACATGTTTCTCACCGGCTTTGATGCCACGACGCTCAATACGCTCTGGGTGGACAAAAATCTTAAGATGCACGGGCTGATTCAGGCCTATTCCCGTACCAATCGTATCCTGAACTCGGTCAAGACCTACGGCAACATCGTCTGTTTTCGCGACCTGCAGAAGGAAACAGATGAGGCAATTGCTCTCTTTGGCAACAAGAATGCCAGCGGCATTGTGCTTCTCAGGAGCTTTGACGACTACTGGAACGGCTTTGATGATGACAATGGGAAGCACCATCCTGGTTATATTGAGATACTGGGAAAACTTAAAATGGAGTATCCCCTTGGCACGCAGATAGAAGGAGAGGCTGCTGAAAAGGAGTTTATCAGGCTGTTTGGTTCTCTTCTCAGTATCAGGAATATCCTTTCATCTTTTGACGAGTTCGAGGAAAAGGACTGTATAGCAGCAAGAGACTGGCAGGATTATCAAAGCGTTTATCTTGATCTGTACGACAAGTACCGCAAAAAGACGGACGGCGAGAAGGAAGATATTACAGACGATATTGAATTTGAAATAGAGCTGATAAAGCAGGTGGAAATCAATATCGACTATATCCTGATGCTTGTTGAGAAGTACCATGACGGCAACTGCGAGGATAAGGAAATCCTTGCTTCTATCCGCAAGGCTGTTGACGCCAGTATTCAGCTTCGCAGCAAAAAGGCTCTCATTGACGCCTTTATCAGCAAAGTCAATGTTGAAACTGAGGTCATAGACGACTGGCGTCGTTTTATCCTGGAACAGGAAGAAAAAGACCTGTCTGAGATTATCGCAGCTGAAAAGCTGAAAAACGAGGAAACAAGGGAGTTTGTGTCCAAATCATTTCGCGATGGCACGTTTAAAACTACAGGTACCGAAATAAACAGGATTATGCCTCCTATATCCCGCTTCGGAGGCGGCAACAGGGCGAAAAAGAAGGAAGGCATCATTGCCCGCCTGAAAGCTTTCTTTGAAAAATACTTCGGCCTGGGCATTGCCGAGCTTGAGGAGCAGGAGAACGAGACCGCAAAACAGGATCGTGCTTAAGAAAGCTGCAAGGGAAAAGGAGCAGGCTTTTTCTTCATATCCGGGCCCTGAGATGTTACTCAAAAGAAGACTACACATGCTTCAAGAAGGAGGTCCTTCTTAATAACTTATTGTTTTCTTTGTAAAAACAGAGTTAGAGCAAGATCTTGGAAGCTGACAATTGTAGTCTTCCAGGTAGGACTACAAAGACCGGCTAAGGGACCATGTCATAGACTTTATCAAGTTCAAAAGCTGAAAATAAGCGGTGATTCCTCGTGTAGTCTTACTTTTTCATTCATCATACCCTGACGTATCGCTGGTTTCGGCTGTTTGGTTTATCCGGGATTGTCATCCGGATGACATTCAGTTCTATTGCTGGCCGGAGATAGTTTCTTCGGAAGCCTTCTTTTGCCTTAAGTCCCAGTTTCTCCATCAATGCGTTGCTCGTGTATGGTGTATCGTACTCCACGACGGTAAGCAGTCTTTGAATTGTTTGCGGAAGATAGTCTGTCTGGCCGGTGATGCGCGCGGAAACTTCGTTTAGGATTTGATCGATTTGCGATAGGATAAATTCGATGAAGGCCGTCGATTCTCCGGCTGTGTGGCATTCGGCAATGGCCGCATAGTA
>JAUMVS010000139.1 GCA_030530045.1 Phoenicibacter congonensis | reverse complement strand
GCTTCGCGCTCCCAGGGTTCGCTTCCGGATGCGCCGCCATCGGAAAACTAACTCTTGCTACGAGCGCGGCCAGTCTTCATCTTGATATCTGCACAATGGGGACGATGAGTTGTTCGCGAGTTGTTCTCGGTGTGGGAAAATTAGAGTATGGACAGGCAAATTCTACACGTGGACCTTAACTGCTGTTACGGGCAAATCGAGTGCCAGCAGCACCCCGAACTGCGCGACAAGCCAGTCGTCGTGGCGGGCAAAGAGGAGTTGCGTCACGGAATTGTCATGGCGAAAAACCTGGTGGCGAAGCAGCGCGGCATTGGCACGGCATGGACACTTCGCGAGGCGCGCCAGCTCTGCCCCGACGTGGTGGTCGTTCCGCCGCATTTTGACCTTTACAAGCGCGTGAGCCGCGACACCCGAAACATCTATTACAGCTACTCCGACCAGGTCGAACCTTTCGGAATCGACGAGTGCTGGATTGACATCACGAACAGCTGCAAGTGCTTGAAAATGACGCCGGAGGAAATCGCCTACGACGTGAACCGCCGCGTCATGAGCGAGCTTGGACTCACGACTTCCGTCGGGCTTTCGTGGAACAAAATTTTCGCGAAGTTCGGCAGCGACTATAAAAAGCCCGATGCGGTCACGATTATTACGCGCGAAAACTATCAGGACATCGTGTGGAAAAGCAAGGTGCGCGACCTGCTTTATGTGGGGCGGGCGACGGAAAAGAAGCTTAACGAAGCGGGCATTTTTACGATTGAACAGCTGGCGCACGCGACCGATGAATATCTTGGTCCCAATCTTGGAAAAATGGGCTTTGTTCTGCGAGATTTCGCGAATGGAAACGACGTTTCCCCAGTAAAAGTTTTCAACCCTAACCACTGTGATGTTGACCGCGAGATTAAAAGTTATGGAAACGGGATCACTTTTCCGCGTGACATTGACGACGATCAGACGGCGAAGGCCGTGTGCCACATGCTCGCGGAAAGCGTGGCGCAGCGCATGCGCGAGGACGGCGTGCGTGCGAAAACTGTGAGCGTCGCTATTCGCAACAACATCGACCTGAGCTTTTTCGGGCGGCAGCGCAAGCTCGACATTGCGACGAACATCACGCCGGAGATTTGCGATATCGCGTGGGATTTGATGCGCACGAGCTACATTTTTTCGAAGCAAACGCCGTGCCGCGGGCTCTATGTGACGTGCACGAAGCTCGAGCCCGACTCGCGCCCGCAGCAGCTCGTTCTCAACGACCGCTTCAAGGACCGCCAGAAGATGGTGGCGCTCGACAAGCAAATCGACGAGATGCGGAAGCGTTACGGCAACAACTCAATCATGTGGGGCGCGAAAGCCAGCGACGTCGACACCTCGCAAATGGACATCAAGGCCGACAACACCGTGCACCCCGTCTCATTTTTCCATAAGTAAGCCAGGCTTCCACTAGAGAAAATTTTTGCCGCGCACAACTCATCGTCCCCATTGTGCACATGCAGTTTGCAGGTATCAAGATGAAGGCTGGCCGTGTGTTCGCGCCGAGAATTAGTTTTCCGATGGCGACGCGTCCGGAAGCGAACCCTGGGAGCGCGAAGCGCGTATTGTTCGCGGAGGATGTGGCGCATCGGAAAACGAAGCTGAGTTTCGGGCGAATACGCGGCAGTCTTCATTCGCCGTCGACTCATCGTCCCCATTGTGCGCCCCATTGCGCACATTAGTGCTATATTTGATAGCGCTTAGCTATTACTGCGTAGCTATTTTCTGTAGCAGCATGGCTGCATCTTCTGTTTTCCGAATTTAAAAGTGAAGGATTTTTACGTGTCTAACCAGGTAGTTTATAGAGACAGAAACAATTCCGATTCCAGAAAGTGGGACGGCCTCGACGAGCGCTTCGACGGCTCGCTTGAGTTGCTTCCGATGTGGATTGCCGACATGGATTTTCAGGCGCCGCAGTGCGTGATTGATGCGCTGAAGAACTACGTCGACTTTGGAGTTTTTGGCTATTACAGAGTGCCTGATGAATATTTCGACGCGATCATTCGCTGGGAAAAAGAGCAGCATGGCTACGAGATTGAGCGCGAGTGGATTTGCTTTTCGCCGGGCGTTGTGAGCGGGTTTAACTGGCTGCTTCAGGCCTACACGCAGCCGGGCGACGCGGTCATCATTCAAACGCCGGTCTATTACCCGTTTGGCGAAGCGGTCGTCAACAACGGGCGCAAACTTGTCGAAAGCGAGCTCATCCGCACCGAAAATTCCTATCAAATCGACCTGCAAGACTTTGAGGAAAAAATCAACAAAGAGGAGGTAAAGGCTTTCATTCTTTGCTCGCCTCATAACCCTTGCGGACGCGTTTGGCGGCGCGAAGAGCTCGTTTCCATTTTAACAATTTGTGCGAAGCATAACGTAATCGTGATTGCAGATGAAATCCACCAAGACATAATCATGCAGGGCTACGAGCAAATTCCTGCGGCGACTGTGGGCGATTTCGACAAGAACCTGGTAACAATCGCGGCACCTTCGAAGACTTTTAACATCGCGGGGTGTCAGAATTCGTTTGTGATTATTCCGGATGCTGAACTTCGCGCGAAATATAAAAATCACGTCAAGGAACTGCGCGTTAACGGCGGAAATCCTTTTGGATACATCGCATGCACAGCGGCACTGACTGGCGGTCATGAGTGGCTTGCGGAAGTGAACGGAATTATCGAGGGCAACTTCCTTTATTTAAAAGAAACGCTCGAAGAATCTCTTCCGGAAATTTGGATTGCTGATTTGCAGGGCACCTACCTGGCATATCTTGACCTTGGTGCCTATGTTTCCGCGGAAGAAATCGAGGACTTCGTTCTGAGAGAATGCCACATCGCACCTGATTTCGGCTCATGGTTTGGCGGGGAAAATTCTGGCACGTGCATTCGACTGAACCTTGCAACGTCTCGTGAGAATGTGGAGAAGGCTGCTGCGCAAATCATTTCGGCGGTAAAAGAGCGCAGTTAGACCCCAATTTTTACGAAACAATAGTTTTACCTAAACTTTGTGGCTCAACCACCTCGAACTCGTATAATCATAAAAGTTCAATCCATTTAATAGATTCGAGGTTTTTTAACATGCCTATCGACAATTTAAAGCACACTGATGCTGACGTTTACAACGCGATTTGCGCCGAGCTTGGCCGCCAGCGCAATTGCATCGAGCTCATTGCTTCCGAGAATTTCACATCCCGCGCGGTCATGGAGGCGATGGGAAGCGTTTGCACGAACAAATATGCCGAGGGTTACCCTGGCAAAAGGTATTACGGCGGCTGCGTGAACGTCGACGTCATCGAGGACATCGCTCGCGATCGCGCTTGCGAGCTTTTCAATTCGAACTTCGCAAACGTTCAGCCACATTCTGGCGCGAACGCCAACCTTGCGGCCTATTTCGCGCTCATCAAGCCTGGCGACAAAATCCTGGGCATGAGCCTCGACCACGGTGGTCACCTCACTCACGGCAGCCCTGTCAATTTCTCGGGCAAGCTCTACGAAATTAGCGCCTACGGCGTTGACCCTGAGACCGAGATGATTGATTACGACGCGCTCGAGAAGCAGGCGAAAGAGGAGCGCCCTCAGGTCATCGTCGCTGGTGCTTCGGCCTACCCCCGCGCGATTGATTTCAAGCGTTTTGCGGAAATCGCGCACGAAGTTGGCGCCTACCTCATGGTTGACATGGCTCACATCGCTGGCCTCGTCGCTGCCGGTTATCATCAAAACCCAGTCGACTACGCCGACGTTGTCACTTCCACAACTCACAAAACCCTGCGCGGACCTCGCGGGGGTTTCATCCTCACAAACAACGAGGAACTCGCAAAGAAAATCAACAGCGCTGTTTTCCCTGGTTGCCAGGGTGGGCCTCTCATGCATGTTATCGCAGGCAAAGCTGTTGCTTTCGGCGAGGCTCTCAAGCCTGAGTTCAAGGAATACATCGGTCACGTCGTCGAGAACGCAACTGCTCTCGCAACAGGCATCGAGGAAGGCGGCCTTCGCCTCGTCAGCGGCGGAACCGACAACCACCTGGCTCTTGTGGACCTCACCCCAGCTGACGTTACTGGCAAAGACGCGGAAGCTGCGCTCGGCCAAGCTGGCCTCACCGTTAACAAGAACACAATTCCTACCGAGACACGTTCACCATTTGTCACAAGCGGAATTCGTGTTGGTGCAGCTGCTGGCACTACAAACGGCCTAAACGCTGATGATTTCCGCCAGGTCGGCGAGATGATTTCGCGTGTCGCATTCAACATCACCGACGAAGCAACAATCAAAACTGTTCGCGAGCAAGTTTCAAAC
>JAUMVS010000138.1 GCA_030530045.1 Phoenicibacter congonensis | reverse complement strand
CAAGACACGTGGAAATTCAGGTTCTTGCTGACGACTTCGACAACAGAGTTGCTCTTTGCGAGCGTGACTGCTCAATTCAGCGTCGTCACCAAAAGCTTTTGGAAGAGGCTCCAAGCCCTGCGCTCGACGACAACCTTCGTCGCGACATGGGCGTTGCTGCTACAAAGGCTATGCGTGCTGTTGATTACCGCAACGCTGGCACAATCGAGTTCTTGCTTGACGAAGACGGCAAGTTCTACTTCATGGAAATGAACACTCGTGTTCAGGTTGAGCACCCAGTTTCTGAGCTCATCACTGGCACCGACATCATCAAAGAGCAAATTCGCATTGCTGCAGGCGAGCCAATCAGCTGTGCCGACCGCGCTCCATTCAGCCCTCAAGGTGCTGCAATTGAGATGCGCATCAATGCAGAAGATGTTGACAACAAATTTATGCCTACACCAGGCAAAATCACGAAGTTCAGAATTCCTTCTGGCCCTGGTGTTCGCGTTGATACCTACCTCACCGAGGGTGCAAGCGTTTCTCCTTTTTACGATTCGCTTGTTGCAAAACTCATTTGCTATGGTCAGGACCGCGACGAAGCAATTGCTCGTGCAAAGCGTGCCCTTGCCGAATTTGAGGTAGAGGGAATCAAAACAACTATTTCATTCCATCAGCGAGTTCTCGATAACGAGGTGTTCAAGGCGGGCGACGCTCACACCGACTTTATCGACACTCAAATGCCTGACATCCTGGAATAGTTTTTAGGGGGTTTTATGACTGCTGCAAAAAATTTCGGGTCTCCTTCGATGACAATTGCGCCAGGCGTGGTCGAGCGCGTTATCGCTATTTCAGCTGGTGAGGTTGAGGGCGTAGCTTCCGTTTCTTCCTACACTTCTGGCCCATTCATCCATCAGATGTACAGCCTTGCTAAAAACCAGCCAATCGTGACTTCAATCAACCAAGAGGGAAAGCTCGAAGTCACAATTCACATCGCTTGCTGGTATGGCTATTCAATTCCTGATGTCGCGAGAAAAGTGCAGCAAAACATTGCCGACGCTTTGCTTTTGCAAGTCGCAATTGAAGTTGGAAGAGTAGACGTATTTGTCGAGAGCGTTCAGTTTAAAAAAGCTGAATAGTTTTCGACGCAGTAAATAGCAAAAGAGATTATGGCTCATAAACACGAGAGAAGTTTGTCGCGCCGCACTGCGGCGCAGGTTCTTTACGCATGGGAAATGCGTAAATCAACTGGTGACGGAAAAAACATTACGCCTGATTCAATGATGGAAAGCGGGGAACTCGATTTAATCGAGGGTCCAATGGATGACTATGCCCTGTGCTTGATTCATGGCGTAATGGATAACCTTGACGAGATTGACGAGCGCCTGCAAGGGCTTTCGAAAAACTGGGCGCTAGACAGAATGTCGCTTGTTGATCTTTGCATCATTCGTGTTGCGACTTTCGAAATGCTCCATTGCGATGACGTTCCAACGGCTGTTGCAATCGACGAGGCTGTTGAGCTTGCAAAAGGCTTTGGCGGCGAGGAATCTCACAAGTTTGTAAACGGAATTTTGGGCGCAATCGCTTCCGAAGTTCAGGCATAGGCCGAGCAATCGGCTTTTTGACGCTGGCAATTCTTTCATTTATGAGTAATTGGTGGGCATAGATGAGCGATTTTAAGCAAGACATTTCTCAGAACAAGCAGCGACTCGACGAGATTGCTTCAGCGGTTGATGCGGAAGGCGTCTCGACCGAGGATTTGCTCAAGATGCTCGAGGAAGCCGTGAACATTGGAATGGATGTTTGCGAGCAGGTCAAGCAGAAAGTTATTGTTGAGGAAAAGCCGGAGCAAGCAGCTAGCGATGACGCAGAATAGGCGCATACTCGACTCGATTACGAAGCCTTCGGATGTCCATGTTCTGTCAAACGAAGAGCTTGAGATTTTAGCGGCTGAAATTCGCGAGGAGATTATCGAGGTCACTTCGCAAAATGGCGGCCACATCGCGCCTTCGCTCGGTGCTGTTGATTTGATTTTGGCAGCGCATTCTGTTCTTGACGTCCCAAAAGATAAACTCATTTTTGATGTTGGGCATCAGTCCTACGCGCACATGCTTTTGTGTGGTAAACCCGATAAATTTCATACGCTTCGCGAGTTCGGAGGGTTCCCTGGGTTCCCACGACCAAGCGTTAGCGAGTTTGACAGCAATGTCGCAGGTCACGCTTCCGATTCCCTTTCGGTTGCGGCAGGTTATGCGATGTCAAACAAGCTAAATGGTGACGATGATTCAAAAGTTGTCACGATTATTGGTGACGCCGCCATCGAAGGTGGCATGGCGCTTGAGGCGCTGAACTTCATTGGCTCCAACCAGCTAAAAACAATCATCATTTTGAACGATAACGCCATGGCAATTTCTGCTTCAGTGGGAGCAATCACACGTCATTTGGCAAACATTCGAACGACGAAAAACTATCGCGACGCTCGTGCTGCCACAAAAGAGCGCCTGAAAGAACAAGGCAAGCTTGGCGAAAAAACAATTGCGCTTGTGAGCAGGGCAAAGTCGTCTTTAAAGTCGGCAATTTTCCCTCATTCGTTGATGTTTGAAAACATGGGAATTTTGTGCACGCCTCCAATCGATGGAAACGACATTGGTGAGGTTCGCGCCATGCTCGAACTCGTGAAAGATGTCGACGGCCCAGTTCTCATTCACGCTATCACCACGAAGGGCAAGGGTTATGCCCCAGCAGAGCGCGACCCTGAAGGTTTCCACGGAGTTGGCAAATTTGAAATTGCAACTGGCAAGCCGCTGTCACGCGTGGCGACAAAGTGGACCGATGTCTTTGGCGACGAGCTAGTTTCAATTGCTGAGAAAAACGATGACATCGTTGCAATTACTGCTGCGATGGAAGGCGGTTGTGGTCTGAAAGAGTTCCATAAACGCTTCCCCGAGCGCTTCGTTGATGTTGGCATTGCGGAAGAAAACGCAGTTGGCATTGCATCTGGTTTGGCCTACTCAGGCAAAGTTCCAGTCGTTTGCATTTATTCGACGTTCTTGCAGCGCTCGATTGACCAGATGATTGTTGATGTTTGCCTTGAAAACAAGCACGTCGTTTTCGCGCTTGACCGCGCGGGACTCGTTGGTGACGATGGTCCAACGCATCATGGCACTTTCGATTTAGCCTACCTTCGCATGATGCCAAACATGACAGTTCTTGCTCCAAGTGATGAAGCGGAACTACGCCAGGCGCTGCGTTTTGCAATTGATGAATGCGACGGTCCTGTGGCTGTGCGTTATCCTCGTGGAGTTTGCCCGCATTATGGCGCAACACATCCCGACTTCGAGCTGGGAAAATCCCGCGAAATAAAAAAGGGTAAAGACGTTGCAATTTTGGCTGTTGGCCGCATGACAAAAATTGGATTTGATGCTTCAAAGATTCTTGAGAATCAGGGCTACTCCTGCCGAGTCATTGACATGCGCTTTGCAAAGCCAATTGATGAGGAAGCGATTAGAAAAGCATCGAAGGCAACGATTGTAGCAACAATTGAAGACGGAATTATTCAGGGCGGTTTCGGTGAAGCTGTTAGTGCGATGATTGCGTCAGATTGCAAACTGCACCCAACTGTTATCAATTTTGGTTTTGACAATCAATTTGTCGAGCACGGCACCGTGGATGAGCTCTTTGCATCACTTGGTCTAGATGCAAACTCCATCGCCGAACGCATTCTAGAATCTTTATAATTGTGTTTCAGATTTTTCAGTTCGCGGCAACGCGAGCGCACAAATTACAAGCAAAAGGCTAACTTTATTGACTCCAGAATTTGACATAAACAACGCACAAGATGAGTTTTGCGAGCAAGAAACGAAGGTAATGGATTTTGCCGACGTTGAGGCTGTTATGCCTAACCCTCGCCCCAAACAGACGTGGTCGGGCGAGGAAATCTCGCGCAAAATTTTGCCTTGCATTTTGAACATCGGTGAGTCGCTCATGCGTTCGGGCGCCGACGTAAACCACGTTGAGCGCTTGATTTCGCAGCTCGGCAAAGCCTATGGCGCAACGCACATGAACGTTTTCGTCATCACCGAAAGCATCATCGTCACCATGACGATTGCCGACGGTCGTGAATACACGCAAACTCGCCGCATTGGCCCGACAGAGACAAACTTCTGGAAGCTCGAGCGCATGAACAAGTTCTGTCGCTCGGTGCGCCACATGCCTCTGCCACCCGATGAGCTCATAGCCCGCTTCGACGAAGTGGACCTCGAAAGCAAGCGCGAAAACAGCTGGCTCTACGCTGGTGCTTTGCTCGTTGGTGCTTCCTACACAGTGTTCTT
>JAUMVS010000137.1 GCA_030530045.1 Phoenicibacter congonensis | reverse complement strand
GGATTTTGTATCCCAAATTGAGGGTTGGGATGAAGTCGAAAAACTAACAGACAAGCAGTACAATGCCATGATAACCGATAAGGATCTGCCCGATCGTATCCGGACTGCACTCAGTAAAAATGATACATACTGGGAGGCCTATTGGCAAAGCATATCTGAACTGGCATTCATAATGGTTGAGGAATACTCAAAAAAACAATTTAGCGAGGAGAATAAAAACAATGCAATTTCATGAAACCGTATACGGAAAAAGATTTTTTGAAGTTCAATTACCTAAGCTTACAGCTGCCATTAACAGACTTGCTGAAGCAATTGAACATCAAAACCAACAAGATGAAAATTCGAGTAAGGAGAATGAAAAATGATTTATGAACATCTGCAATGTATCGGCGGATTTATTATTCTGACCGGATACATAAAACAAATCAGAGATATTTACGCTGGAGCTTCCTGTTTAGGATTGAGTCTTAAAGCTTACTCTACAGTGTTAATAGGCGTTTTCCTTATGGAGTTCAATGCATTAAATATCTTATTGAAAGGCTACGGCTCTGCTTTCTTTGTTACCAATACAATCACTTGTGTAATAATATCTCATCTGATATTGTTGATTTGGGCGCGGCAGAATGCAGAAAAAAAGCAAAGAACTATCATAAAAGACGCTTTCTTTGTTTCAGTATACGATAATGGCAGTGTTATTTTAACACCTTGCAAAGTTAATCTGAATACAATAGAGATCAGCGACATTGTCAGCGCACCTTATGTTATTACCGAAACATTGACCTCCGAATGCGTTATAATCGGAGAAAATGAGTTTCCGGCTGAAGAAGCGGAATCCAGGCAGAACCAAGATAGTTTTTGGTACTAAGGGGGTATAAATTATGCCCGACAGGAAACTTACAAGCATTGTTTCATACCCTGAGAGAGGCATCGGCGGAAATAACCGTTATCGTGGAAATTGTTCCCCGAAGCTTGTTGAGGATTTAATATCCTTTTTTAAGCCGAGCGAAATATGCGATTATATGTGCGGAAGCGGAACAACAAAAGCTGCTGCGGATAATTGTAAAATCAAAAGCAACATTTATGATTTGCACAGCGGTTTTGATATTCTGAACTGCGATATTCCCGAACGCCCGGAGTTTGTTTTCTGGCATCCGCCATACTGGGATATTATTGTGTATTCCGATGTTATGTATAAAGCGTCAGATGTTATGAGTAAATTCGGATATAATCCGATTAAGCATGACCTTTCACGCATACAAGACTGGAATAAATTTGTTGAAGTTATGAATTATGCAATGATGAAACAGTATAGCGCCTTGCAAAAAGGCGGACGAATGGCAGTTCTTATGGGCGATATAAAAAAGAAAGGCAAACTTTATAGTATGATTTCCGAAATTATAAAGCCCGGAACACTCGAAAATATTATCATTAAGGCACAGCACAACTGCTTTTCGGATAATATAAGCTACAGCGGACATTTTATCCCTATTCTGCACGAATATGTGATGATTGTGCGCAAGGACGATCCCCTCATATTTCCGATACTGTTTAGTAAAAAACAAAATTCGGACATACGGGATATGCCCGGTGCTACATGGCGCGATGTTGTGGCTGCAGTTCTTGAAGGAAAAGCTGAAGCCGTACCGCTGTCGTATTTGTATGAGCAGCTTGCAGAACACAAAAAGGCAAAACAAAATAAATGGTGGAAAGAAAAAATCCGCCAGACATTGCAGTATAATCCTGCGTATTTCGTTCATACCGAGCGCGGTATGTGGAAACTAAGCAGAACAACTGCATAGTTCGACCAAAAAGGGTGTTGCTTCGGCAGCACCCTTTTTTAACGCACAAATTTAGGAGGTGTAATTAATGAGTGCATTACTATCGTTTATTATCGGTCTGATACTCGGCGGAGTGATCGGCTTTTTTGCGATGTGTTTATTTCAGCTTAACAAAAATTAAAATTCAGTTTTATGCTCTATTCTTTGAAAATGGATTGACTATTTGCGAAAAATCTGATATAATAACTGTATAAGTTTCAAGGTTTCTAAAGAGAAATCAAAGTATATCAGAGTTTCAAAGTGTCATTTAGCACGCAAATGTGCTATCTGGCACTTTTTTTATTTCATACCAATTCATTTTGGACAAAAAGCCGACATTCCTTTATGGTTTGCCGGCTTTTGTTATATAAATCAAAGGCGGTAAAACCGCAAATCAAAGAAAGGAGCATTTATTATGATGCAAAAATGTCAGGATGGTTACTATGTAACCTTTAGCAGTCTTCTTTCATTAGAGGACTACAACAAAGAACAGGAGGCACACACAAGATGGACCAGATGTCCGGTTAACGCCTTGAAAGTCAACGCGTTGGATAAGGCATCGCCGCTGTATGTAAACACATCTGCTTTTGCAAGTGAGGTTACATCAGACGCAATCGAGGACACGACAGAAAATTTGGGGCTTGCTATGGAAGTGGACGGCAAAAACTATCCTATCCGTGACACAGCCTACAAAAGCCTGCTTGACCGGGCAAAAATCAGCGGTAATTCTCTCGCCAAGCTGGAGCGAAAGGTTCTGGCAAAGGTATTGAATTCCTGCTATAAGCTGTATTCGGCAGACGCTTTACTGCTTATCCGTGATGAAAAGGTGTCGGCAGTACATTCCGGCGATGCATCGGATTATTCGATATTGCCGATTCCGGAACTGTTGGATGCACTCAAAACAAAGCTGGACGCACGCTTCCCCGGTAACAACTTTGTAACCGGATATGCGGATCATTCCTTTACGAGTGCCGAATGGACTATGCCGGCACAGAAGGAAGATTTGCTCGGTGCATATGCGAAAGTGCTTGCTGCGCAAGGCAAAGGCACGTTTGCTTCAAAAATCGTTCCGGGAATAAGGTTTATTACCTCTGATACAGGTGTTGCCTCAGCAAAGGTTTCCGCACTGTTGGTCGGCGGACAATATCCAATCCATATCGGAGGCTGCGTCGCTGTCGATCACAGACACCAATCAAAGATTGCGGACTTTGATGCATCGCTTGACCAGCTTTTCGCACAATTCGGAGATTCGGTTGCAAAGCTTCAAAAACTCATGGAAGTAACGCTCAGTTATCCGGTTAACGCAATGACTCGTATCTGCAAAAAGCTCAGCCTGCCCAAAAAGGCGGCAGTCGAGGCAATAAGTATGTACGAAATGGCGTGCGGAAACGGACCGGCTACGGCTCATGATGTGTTTATGGCTATGCAGGAGATTCCGTTTATTGCAAAAAGCTCAGGTGTTCCCGAAGGCAAAATGTTGACCATAGAAGAAAATATGGCGCGGGCATTGAGTCTGAGATGGGAAGATTATGATCTTGCAAAGGCGGTGGATTACTAATGTCTGCCCCGAATATTCTTTGCGATACGGCCGGTATGACCAATGAACGCTGGCTTGAATGCAGAGCGCACGGACCAAAAGGCGATATTGAATATACCATAGGCGGCAGCGATGTCGCAGCGGTATTTGGTGTTTCCCCGTGGGTTACGCCGCTGGAACTGTGGATGGTAAAGAAAGGACGCATTAAGAATCCGGCAAAGCTTAATGAAAACCAGCTTGAAATGGGACATTTTCTGGAACCGATTGCCGCACATTTTTATGAAAAAAAGACCGGCAATAAGGTAACAGACGATACCTATATGTATCAGCACGCCGATTTCCCGTATGCGTTAGCCGACATTGACAGACGCTTTACGCGTGCAAGCGACAGTGAATCAGGTATTCTCGAATGCAAAAGCTGCACCTATCGTAAATCTTCTGCTTGGGATGATGGCGCTATTCCGCTTTATTATGAATTGCAGCTCAGATTTTATCTTGCTGTTTTGGATGTTAACATCGGTGCCTTTTCTACAATTTGGGGCAATAATCCGGATTCGGATATGGCAATACCGGGAATTGAACGCGACAAAGCAAAAGAAGATATGATTTTTGAGCGCCTTGAAGAATGGAACTGGAGTCTCATTCACGACAAACCGCCTACAATGGCAGGTGTTGCTCCCAAACTGGCAATGGAGTCTTTGGCAAAAATATACGGTTCAAGCGTACCGGCGCTTCCGACCGTCGAATTTCCGTCAAAGTACGAAAAACCACTCAGAAAAATTCTTGATTTGCAGGGAAAAATCTCAGACTGCAATTCGGAAATAAAAAAATATGAATCGGAGGTTGAAGCACATTCAGTGCGAATTGCAGAATTAATGAAGAATCACGAACACGGTATTTTGACAACGACCACAGACAAGATTTTAATTGATTTTGCTACAAAAAAGAGTAAAAGAACCAATACCTCTGCTCTCAAAAAAGATTACCCGAAAATTTA
>JAUMVS010000136.1 GCA_030530045.1 Phoenicibacter congonensis | reverse complement strand
GACAGCGGAGTGCTGTTCTAAATACAGATAGGAGGAAATAAAAATGGGCATCATCATTGCGATCTCAAATCAGAAAGGCGGTGTCGGAAAATCCACTTCCGCCTTCAATCTCGGGGCTTGCCTTGCACTGAAACAGGGAAAGAGGGTGCTTTTGGCGGACATTGATCCGCAGGCTAACCTCAGCGAATATCTCGGCTATGAGCCTGACGGACTTCCCACCATGACACAGCTTGTTATGACAGCCTGCACAGGCGGTCAGCTGACACCCGACATCGTGAGAACAGCGATACGGCATTGTGAGTCGGCTGACGTGGACTACATTCCTGCCGACATCAACCTTGCAAACAGCGAAACGCTTATGTCAACGGCTCTGTCAAGGGAGACTATTCTCCGCAGGATACTTTCCGAGGAAAACGTCAAGGGCTATGACTTCATCATCATCGACTGTCTGCCGTCCCTGAGTACGCTCCTTATCAACGCTCTGACCGCTGCGGACAAGGTGCTGATACCTGTTCAGACGCAGAAGTTCAGCCTTGACGGTTTGCAGGCTCTTGACAATCTGTATCAGCAGATCAAGGGTGCTATCAATCCCAAGCTGTCAATGCTGGGTGTCCTGCCGACAATGGTTGACCGAACAAAGGTGAGCCGTGAATCCCTTGCGGAACTGAATGAAAAGTATGGCGAAATGGTATTTGAAACGAGCATCAGCAAGTCTGTCGAAGCGGCGAAAAGTTCCGTCAGCAGAGTTCCGCTTTGCATGACCGACAGCAAGCTCGGTACGGAATATGAAAAATTGGCAATGGAGGTGCTTTCAAGATGTTAAGTATGTCAGAACTCGCAATGAACCCCAACCGCAAGGTAAAGACCAAGTGCTACGGCGAAGTCAAGGTATGGGCTGACCGTGAAGAAGCAAAGGCTTTCTTCCTTGAAGCTATGATGAACTCGGAAGGCTCTGAACACGACAGATATTCGGGCATCTACATTCAGCTTGAGAACGGTCTCGACTTCTGCACCGACGAGGACGAGGAGGACTGAACTATGGAAAATATCGAGCTGAAACAGCGTATAAAGGAATTGGAGGCAGAGAAATGAACAAGCCTGCATTTAATTTGGAAGCAATGCTGTCTGCTCCCGCTATACAGACCGCCGTACAGCAGATACCATGTGACAAACTGCACCCATATCACAATCACAAGTTTGAGCTTTACACGGGCGAAAGGCTTGATGATATGGTGGCAAGCATTAAGGAAAACGGTGTGCTTTCGCCTGTCATCGTTCAGCCTGACGGTGACGGCTATGAGATACTTATCGGACATAACCGCTGGAATGCCTGCAAGATCGCCGGTATAGATACCATTCCTGCAATTATCAAGCAGGGGCTTTCCGAGGACGAAGCAGAAATGTATGTCATTGAAAGCAACGTTATGCAGAGGGGCTTTGATAACCTTCGCATTTCCGAACAGGCGGCTGTTATTGCACTAAGGCACAGCGAAATGTTTTCCCCCGGCAAGCGAAGCGATATTCAAAGAGAGCTTGCACTTCTTGAAGATCCAGAAGCCGAAGCGAACGATACCGCAACCTTGAATCCAATGGGATCAAGGTTAGATACCAATGAAGAAGTTGGCAAGGAATACGGAGTGAGCAAAGGCTCTGTTGTCCGCCTTATCCGCATAAACAAACTGACGGACGCTCTTAAATCCCTTGTTGACAGTGGAGATATTGCTATCCGAGCGGGAGTCGAGCTTTCTTTCCTGTCCGAAAAGGCACAGGCTGTTGTTGCTGAACAGTCGGAGGATTTCAAGGTTGACATGAAGAAGTCTAAGGCTCTCCACGATGCCGCCGACAAGGAAGGCAATATCGACACCGCCACTATCGTCCGTATCATCACAGGCACAGCAGACGTAAAGCCGAAGCCAAAGAGTGTAAAGATCAGCGAGGAAACGTTCTACAAATACTTTGAACCAGGGACAAAGAAAGCACAGGTCACGGAGACTGTTGAAAAGGCACTGGCTTTCTATTTTGCGAATGTGGAAAGCGAGGCATGACCTTGAAAAGTCTTTCCACTCAGTTCAGTGACATCTTGTTTTTACCTCATATACAGATGATCAGTATCGAAGATCCCGACACCTACTTCAAGAGTGTCGGCTATCCGGATAATTACTGCTCAATGTATGAAGCTGTACTTACAGCCACACTGGACAGCGGCGATGTGGTAGCACTTGCGGAATATGAGGACTATAACACTTGTGAAGACATTTTTGAATGTATAGCAGTATGGGCTTCATTGGAAGATGATACGTCAGTATTTATCCTATGGCATGAAGATTTAGCAGATGAAATAAAGAAACAGAAAGAAAAATACGGCAGAAACTACTTTATATAGAAAAGGAGAACGAATGGAGACAATTACCCTCAGAGACTACCAGCAGGAGTGCGTGAATATCATCAACAGCCTTGACAGCGGATCGTATCTTGTCGCTGTTGCCACAGGTTTAGGCAAGACGGTCATTTTCTCACACATAAAACGGAGAGGACGTATGCTGATCCTCTCCCACCGTGAGGAACTGGTGTGGCAGCCACGCAAGTATTTTGACTGCACCTTTGGTGTTGAGCAAGCCGACAACCACAGCAACGGTGAGGAAGTCGTGTCGGCAAGTGTGCAGAGCCTTGTCAGACGGCTGGACAGCTTTTCGCCTGATGATTTCGACATTATTATCACGGACGAAGCCCACCACGCTGTTGCGGACACATACCGCCGTATCTATGACTATTTCAAGCCACGGCTTCACATCGGCTTTACGGCTACTCCGAACCGAGCCGACAACGTAAAGCTGGGCGAGATATACAGCAAGATCATCTACGAACGCAACCTCAAATGGGGTATCGACCACAAGTACCTCACCGACGTGAAGTGCTTTACCGTGGACATCGGCTTTGACCTTTCGGAAGTCCACAAGCAGTGCGATGACCTCAACCTTGCGGAGCTTTCAAGTGCGGTGGACAATCCGCTTCAAAACGAAGCTGTTGCAAGAGCCTACTATGAAAAGGCTGTCGGTCAGACGCTTATCTTCGCAACAACGGTACAGCACGCTTATCATATCGCAGAGCTTATTGACGGCGCTGTTGTGGTGACGGCAGAAACGCAGAATCGTGCGGAGATCATCGAGCGTTTCACAAACCGTGAGATACCCTGTCTTGTGAACTGTATGGTATTCACCGAGGGTACAGATATGCCCCTGATCGAAACGGTCATCATCGCCAGACCGACACGAAACGCTTCACTTTACACGCAAATGGTGGGCAGAGGTCTGAGAACGCACGAAGGCAAGGACGCTCTCAATCTGATAGATTGTGTGGGTATCACGGGTAAGCTGGATATTTGCCAGGCACCCGACCTGTTCGGCATTGGCGAGATACCGAAAGACATTCCGCCCGAGAAATTGCAGGGAAAGCTCCTGACAGAGATCGAAGAAATTGTCACGGAGGAACTGAACAAGCCTGCACCCCCTCCCGACTGGAAGATCAATGTCCAGCTTATCAAGCTGTTTGCTGACAACGGCAACTATGACACTCACAATGTCAACTATGTTGTTCTTCCAAACGGAGACATGACCTGTTCTATCGGTGAGGGGCGAATTTTCCGAGTGACCGCCGAGGACATCACGGGCAACAGCAGTGCGTATCTCAAGCACGATGATATTATCGTGAGGACTGTTCCCACCGCACCTATGCAGGATATTCTTGACGAGGTGCATCACATCTTGGTGTGCGACTATCAGCAGGCAATTTACCTATGGGACATTCCTCACGTTATGCGCTGGGCGAATGTGCCTGCATCGGACAAGCAGAAAGCCCTGATACAGCGCCTTGCCCGAAAGAAGAAACGAAAAGACATTCAGGTCAATGACCTGAGCAAATATGAAGCATCTGTCCTGATCGGTCAGATGACAGGTTAAAGGAGAATTATAACGATGAAGAAGTTAATTATAACGTTATCCGCACTTATCATAACGTCAATGCCGTTTTCCGTTACGGCTTATGCCGCCGAAAACCTTGACCGTGACTACATTGAAGCCGAGATATGGGACGATATGTGGAACGGCAAGGGTGATAACGGCATCGACTTTCCCGAAGCATCATACAAGCACCACCTGTTAGACAAGTGGCTTGACGAGAACTACGGCTCGGAGGAATATGACTGGTCCGAGCTGGGAGAACTGAAATACGAATACAAGGACTACTACCGCAGTTACATCGAGGACTTTGACTTCAACGATGATGACAAAGGCAACTGGACCATTGAAACACCCGAACACAGCTATTCTTTCACCTATTGGCAGGACAATTGGATCATGA
>JAUMVS010000135.1 GCA_030530045.1 Phoenicibacter congonensis | reverse complement strand
CAATTACAGCCGAAATTAACACAGAGAGCATCAGAAATAACGCAAGGGTAATTATCTCCATTGTCTGTCCTCCTTTTTTGGGCTGTGTTTATTCTTTAAGGGGTGTCAACCAAGAATTTAACTTCAATTTATATTAACAAAAGGACCTGCCACGAATTGCCAGCAAAGCAAACGGGCAGGTCCTAATTTTGTAAATTAAGCTAAATTGTTCAGCTAAAAATTACTCAGTGTCCTCTGAATATTCTGCATAAACTGCATCTTGAATGCGCTTGAAAAGCTCTGGGTCTTTTCCGCCAACAGGAATGCCATCAACTTCATTGATGCGGCAAGCAAATGTTGAAGAGCTTGAGCAGATGAGCTCGTCAGCATTCATAGCCTCGACCTGAGTCAGAGCGCGAGCCTCGGTTGGAATGCCAAGTTTCTTGCAGGCAGCGATGATGTTTTGCATCGAAATGCCAGGGAGAATTTTATCGTCCATTGGGTGATAGGTAAATGTGCCGTTTACGAGGAATGACACATTTGAGTGGGCCATTTCTGTAACATAACCATCGCGAACGAAGATAATCTCGTTGCAGCCAAGGTCTCTACCCTGCTGAGTTACAAGGCAGTTTGGAAGAAGGTTTAAGGTCTTGATGTTGCAATATCTAAAGCGCTTGTCTTCAACCATGATTGCTTTGTATTCTTTTTCGGTGCTTGTAGTAGAGCTTTCAGTCAGCATCATCATGAGGTTAGCTTTTGCATCCTTTGGGAAGCCATGGTCGCGAAGAGCAGTTCCGCGAGATGCCTGCCAGTAAATGAATGCCTCGTCGCCGTCATAGAGCTCAACCATTTTCATGATTTCATCATGAAGTTCTTCCTGGGTAAAAGGTAGGTCAATCTTCAGAAGGCGAGCTGAGTTCCAGAAGCGGTCAAAGTGAGCTTTCTCGTTGTGAACTTTGCCATTTTTGAGCATAGAGGCGTCGTAGCAGCCATCGGCGAAATAGAGGGCTCGATCAAGCATTGGAACCTTAACTTCTTCAATTGGGCCAATTTCACCATTGTAATAGCCGATACGTTTCATTTTTTCTCCTTTTTCTCTATCTAAAAAAGTTAACCCCTTAAGTTTAATTGCTCAAGGGGTTAATAAATTTACCAGTTTGCTAAGCGTAACAAAGAATTAAAGTTCTTTCTTCCAAAGGCCGTGCAAGTTGCAATATTCATAAACTGTCTTGACACTCTCAGGGTTTGAAGTTGTGTATTTTGCCTCTGCTGGCTTGCCTGGGTCAAGTGGCTTAATAAACAGTGCACAACCTTTGTCGATCATGATGAAGTTAATCATGTGCTCAGGTGTCATTGGGTGTTCAACCTCGCCAATCTTCACCTGAATCTCATTGCCTTCCCATGAAACTGCAGGAACATGCTTTTCAAGCGAAGCATCCTCGGTGTTTGCAACAAGTTCTTCCATTGGCTCACCGCAGCATACAACCGGAACACCAGCATCAACTAGCTTCATTACGACGTTGCCACAGTGGCTACATTTATACATCTTGTACATATACTCCCCCTTTGATAGACGTTCGTTTAATTCTACTAGATTTGGTACACCCTGCTGTTCTCTATTAGAACATTTAGCGTAAATGAGCAAAGCAATGCCACCAACGACAAGCGGAATCGACAAAACCATTCCCATTGTGAGCCAGCCACCAAAAAGATAGCCAAGCTGAACGTCAGGTTCCCGAACAAACTCAACAAGAATTCGAAAAACACCATACATCACAAGGAAAAGGCCGCAATAGGAACCTTGCGGAAGTGGCTTCTTCTTGCGAGAGAGGCAGTAAAGAACGATAAAAATTACAAGCCCCTCAAGCACAGCTTCATAGAGCTGAGAAGGATGACGTGCAATTGTTCCAGCGGAACCACCAAAAATTACACCGATTGGAAGGTCGGTTGGCGCTCCCCAAAGCTCACCGTTTACAAAGTTTGCCAGACGCCCAAAGAAAAGCCCGAGTGGCGCTCCGATGCAAGCCATGTCGGCAAATGAGAGGATTGGCATTTTCTGGTTTTTACAGATGAGAAGACCTGCGATGATCGCTCCTGCAAGACCACCATGAAAACTCATTCCACCGTTGTTAATTTTTATGATTTCAAGCGGGTTTTGAAGATAGTAGCCATCACCATAAAAGAGGCAGTAACCCAAGCGCCCACCGAGCAAAATGCCGATGACAATTGTGAGAACAATTGTAGAAATTGTGTCGGCGTCAAGGTTTAGCTTCCAGCGCTTGGCAGTGCGATAAATCATAACTCCAGCGAGCAAAAAGCCTGCTAGGTAGGCCAAACCGTACCACCGAACAGAAAAAGGCCCGATGCTAAATGCCACCGGGTCTAAATGTTGATAAATTTCGTTGAGCATCAGATTAAACTAACGCGAAAGCAAAAGACTACTCTTCTGCGTCGTCTTCGTCTTCGTCATCAAACTGATAGAAAGAATTGAAGAACTCTTGAGGGTCAAAGCCTTCTGGCATGTCGGCACTTTTAACGCGGATTTCGTCAGAAACGCGGTCGCGAAGAATTCTCTCAACTCCGTTAGAAAGAGTGAGCTGAGACATTGGACAACCGTGGCATGCACCTTGAAGCTGAACTGTTACAACGCCGTCCTCAGCGATGTCAACGAGTTCAACATCGCCGCCATCAGCCTGCAGGGCTGGACGAATTTCATCAAGGGCTGCCTGGATTTTTTCTCTATCAAACATTTCTATCCTTCCTTTAAGGACTATCAATACGCGATAAATTCTAGCACAGGCAAGTGCACAGAAACTGCGCTACGACGACCAATCCTCACCAATTATGATGATGATGTTGGAGTCGCTCGTGTAGTAATCACCGCCGTTAACAGCGCGTCCTGTGCCAAGACTTTTAACGAGCGCGTTCGCAGCATTTTCATAATCATCACCGAGATAGACAATCAAAGTTTCAGAATAGGTTGTGCCATCATCGGTGTTGCCAGTTTTGTCAACTGTGTAGCCCTGACCTTCGAGATAGGTCTTACAAGCAGAAGCAGCGCCAGTAATTCCTGCCCCGTTCCTAACTTCAATGTGTACCTGCGATTTATCAAATTCCTGGATTTGAACGCTCACCTCATTTGGGTCGCTACCATTTCTAAAACTTTCAAGAAGCGAAGTTGTTTCGCTTGACCTTGCTTTAAAAACCTCAACGCCAGAGTCAACTGAAGAACTAATGCTACCTGGAACAGAAGTGCTATAAATTGCTAGTTCTTTGCCAGCCATTTTACCTGCAAAACCTGTGATTTTTGACACTTGCATGTCGGAATCGGAAGTGTCAGCAAACTTCTCAATAACACTTGCCTGGTCAAAGCCGCTAGCCGACATCATCTTTTCAAGCATCGCACTTGTAAAGCTTGAAAGAATTGTCGAGCGAGTGTCATCACCACCGGAAAGGTTAGTTGTGCGCAGGACCGTTAGCGCCGATTCTTTATCGAGTGTAATATCGCCAGCGTGAAGGGTTTGGGTGCCTGCATATGGGTCGTCCAGAACGCAAGGAAGCGTGATTTGGATGCCACCCATGTCTCCAACAACCTGAGCCAGAGCTTCACCGTTAGTTCCTATGAAGTGATTAATGCTCACGCCAGCAAAAGAGTTAACCGCACTGATGAGTTCCGCATCTCCCCCGACGCTTTCTGCCTCGTAGAGTGGATGATTTTTACTGTCACTTAAAGTTACACTCAAATTTGAAGGAATGAGAATAAACGAGAAAGAGTAATTAGTCGTGTCGGTCCTCATTAAGAGATAGAACTTCGTGTTCTTTTCGGTATCGTAGGAATCTTTGACCGACTCATTCTTGCCAACATCTACCTTCATGAGCGTGTATTGAACTGTGGAGTCGTCGTTAGACGTGAGGGCTGAGCCCGCATTTGAACCAGAAAGCGAGAGCTTATCGTTCACGATTTTGTTGTAGGAAAAAATGCCGATGCCGACTGCAATGATCAAAATCGCGGCCACAACACCAAGAAAAACAGCTTTTCTGTTGCGGCTTCTGCGCTTTTCTGTTTTTACCATGTAGGAATTGCGGTCGTAGGTTCCGCGCGAACTCGAAGGTGCGCTATGTCTGCCAGCCGCATGAGAGCCATGAGCAACGTTTGTAATTGTGCTTTGGCTTGCTGCTCGAGTCCTTCTTTTTGGGTTTCTTTTTACTGGCACTAGCTGTTTACCTCGCGGCTAAGATTTGCACCAAGCTTCTGCAGCTTCCCAACGTAATCCTCATAGCCTCTGTCGATGTGCTGAATGTCGAATACTTCTGTGTAGCCTTCCGCCATAATGCCTGCCAAAACAAGTGCGCCACCTGCACGAAGGTCGGTCGCAGAAACTGGC
>JAUMVS010000134.1:4027-4369 GCA_030530045.1 Phoenicibacter congonensis | reverse complement strand
AGGTAGATTAATGGCGAGAAAAATCCACCTCCACCATGTTCTGAAACATCCGTCAATTGGTGACGGAGATAAATTTCAGCTTCTGCAATTGGTGACGGAGATAACTTTCTGATGATGTTTGACCTGGGAAACTCCCTCATTGCAATTGGTGTCGGAGATAAATTGTCGTCGCTGAAATTGGTGACGGAGATAAAATCTCCACCTGGGGAAATTCCCTCATTGCAAATGGTGACGGTCATAAATTTCTGCTTTCACAATTGGTGACGGAGATGAATTTCCGCGAGTGCAAAAAAGGGACGGAGGTAAATTTTTCCGCACGAAATTGGTGACGGAGATGAATTT
>JAUMVS010000134.1:0-4017 GCA_030530045.1 Phoenicibacter congonensis | reverse complement strand
GCGAGCGTGAGAGGCTAAATTGTGATCGTGCCGATGCCGACGAGCGACAGCGCTGCCGCCGCGATGATGGCAAAGATGACGATAGTAACAATCTCGCCTTTCGAGAGCTCTTTGCCCTGTTGCTTGCGAGCCAGGTAGTAAAGCACGAAGCCTGGCAGGTAACCCACGCAGGTGAGCATCAGCAAATCCCAACCGTTGAGAATCGTTCCAACCACGAAGAAAAGCACCGCTACAGCCGCGATTACGACTTGCGAAACCGTCTTCTTCTCGATGGAATACTTTAGGTTGTAGGCCGCCGCGAGCGCCCAAGTGAACACGATAGCGACGGTACACATGCTGAACGCGAAGTTGTAGGCGTCCTCCGAAACGATGAGCGTCACCACGACCACTTGCGTACAAATGCCCACGATGATGAGGCCGATGTAGGGCGACTTGTATTTGTTGAGTTTGCCCCAATAGGCAGGCAGAAGCTTGTCTTCCGCCATCTCTTGAGCCGTCTCAACTGGAAGAATCGTAAACGAAAGCCATGAACCCAAAATCGCGAAGATGATGACGACCGAGAGGAAGCCGCCGCCGAAGCCTGGCACAATTTGCTCGAAGACATAGGTCGCTGCTGGGTAACTCATTGCCGCGACGTCTTGGAATGGCATGACGCCATATGGCAGAAGAGCCATGCAGACGTAGGCGACGAGCAGAATCAGAAGGCCGAAGATTGTCGCGGTTGCAACGTGTTTTTTGTCGCGCGCGCGAGATGACAGAACCGTCGCGCCCTCGATGCCGATGAACGCCCACATGATGATTACGAAGCAGCCAATTACCTGCTCAGGCATGGTTCCGAGCGCCACTGCATCGGCGCCCGCTTGGCCCGACTCGACCAAATTGTTGTAAACGTTGCCCCAGAAATCCGCAGTGAAGATGCCAGCGTTGAATGACATTGCCGCAAATGCGACGAAGACAACGATGCCGAGAATCTTCGCTACCATGACGCAAGCGTTGACAAATGACGCACTCTCAATTCCGCGAATTACAAGCAAAGTGATGCCCCACATGACAAACGATGCGAAGATGAGGCACGGAATTGGAATTGCCGTCGAACGACCATGGCTCGTAGAAATAGCCAATTGTTTGACAGAGCAGCGTGGCGTATGCAACGTTTCCAAGCCAGGCAGAAAGCCAGTAACCCCAGCCCGAAATGAAGCCAGCTAGCGGGCCGAATCCTTCTGTTGCGTAGGAATAAATGCCCGTCAGGTCAGCGCGTTTCTGACCCAAATTCGCAAGTGAAAGAGCGAGGCATGCAAAACCAACTCCAACAATTGCAAACGCAATTAACGCACCTCCAGGAGATGCAACGCCGGCGATTTGCCCCGTCATAGCGAAAACGCCGGTTCCGATGCAGGCGCCAACTACGACACCCACGAGGCCAAATAGGCCTACCCCCTTGTTCATAAAAACTCCTTTCACTTTAAATTTCGTGCGGAGAGAGAGACCCCCTCCGCACATTTAGTTCGAAAAATACGCACCTGAACTGCGAATTTATGCGCGCTCAAGCGGCATGCTCATGCAGCGAGGGCCGCCACGGCCGCGCGAGAGCTCGGCGCTTGAAATTTCAAGGACAGTAATCCCGTGGCTACGAAGCAGGTCGTTCGTGACATCATTTCTGTCATAAACAACGACTGTGCCAGGGGCGATGCAGAGTGTGTTCGATCCGTCGTTCCATTGCTCGCGCTCGGCCGCAATGCGATCGCCGCCGCCGCAAGGAATGAGTTTTACGTCGCACTCGAGGTATTTGCTCAAAACATTCTCAAGAGTGTCGGTGATGCGTGTGACGCGCACGCCTTCCGCTTCCTTCTTCAGCTCAAAAACCGTCAAAGTGCCCATGATGCCTGGGTGAATAGTGAATTTGTCGGTGTCGATTTGAGTGAAAACCGTGTCGAGGTGCATCATCGCGCGGTTGTTTGGAATATCAAACGCAAGAATTGTGTCGATTGCAGAAGTCTCGGCGGCAAAAATTGTCTCGGCAATTTTGTCGATTGCGGCCGCCTGGGTGCGCTGAGAAATTCCAATCGCGAGCACGTGGTCGTTCAAATTCAAGATGTCTCCACCCTCAATGTGAACATCTGCGTAGCGGTCGTAGTACTGCGGAACATCCTTGAAATCAGGATGATGCGCGAAGATGTATTCCGCATAAATCGTCTCGCGATTGCGAGTGACAGAATACATGTGATTCACAGAAACACCAGTTCCAATGCTTGCAAATGGGTCACGAGTGAAGTAGAGGTTTGGCATTGGATTGACGACAAGCCTCGACTCTTCCTGAGTGATTGACGCAAGCAGATGCGACTCGTCAAGCTCGAGTTCGTCGACGTTGATGCCCTCCATCGTCTTTAGCACGAGCTCTTTTTCGCACTCGATTGCATCGAGGAACTTGTAGCAAGCTTCCGCCAGGCGAGCTTCCGAAACGCCAGCCTCGGCGATGAACTGCCGCAAGAATTTTTCTCTTAACTCAGGCAAAGCCTTGAGTGTTTCCGCCATCAAATCTTCGAGGTAGAGCACCTCAACGCCGTTATCCCGCAGGACCTGGGCGAACTCATCATGCTCAGCTTGAGCGACTTTAAGAAATGGAATATCATCAAACAAAAGCTCTTCGAGGGTGTCCGGCGTGAGATTTAAAAGCTCCTTGCCAGGACGGTGAAGCAGAACTTTTTTGAGCGGCTGAATTTCGCTCTTTACGTTGATTCCTGACATTACATCCCCTTTCCGTTCAAAAAAAGTGATTGATAAAAGAACCTGAACATCGCGGATTTGGATAGACAACTCTAGAAGAAATGCGCGCTGTGTCTATCACTGTGCGATTGAGATGAATATATTGGAGATTTTTCGACTTTCAGCGGAAAGTGAGGCAGTTTTGGGCCCAGCGAAGGTGTGTTTTGGTACTATTTACGTTCCTTTGGGTAATAAACCCGGAGTAATACCGCGGGAATTATAGGCAGGTACCAGCATGAACCTACTTTTGTTCTACGTAACGATTACCGTGATAATCCTCAACGTGACGGCCAGCGCTGTGTGTTTTAGCGCATGGATTGTGTCACAAAGGAAGACAATGCTGTTCGCGGCGGCGGCGCTTTTCTTCTACTTTCTCGATGTCGTTGTAATTTTCCAGGATTCGCTCCTGATAACGACCGATTTTGACTATCAAAACACGACCTACCTGGCGATTCGCTCGATGCTGACGATTGCCACGAGCGTCGGCTTCATCGGCTCGCTGTGGATGCTCGTGCAAAATCTCGTCGACAAACGCGGGCTCGCGATGCGAATCGGCCCGCTCTACCTCTTCATTTGCGTGAGCCTGCTCGTGCTCGCGACGATGCCCGAATCGCCTGAGCAACGCTTCGTTTTCTACACGATGCGAGCGGTTTTTATCTACTTCATTCTGTTCTATTCGCTCGGTTCGTGGCGAATCAGCAGGCAGAAAGAAACGGCGACGCGAATTTACCATTTTCGTTACCTGTTCTGGGCAGTTCTTGTTCTGAATACGCTCGTAATCGTCGAAGATTACCTGGCATTTATTGTTCTTTCACACCCGATTATGGGAAGCGAAATGCTCCCTTTTGGTTCGGAGCGAAATTACGCAGAAGAGCTGATGGTTTTCGCCTGCGCCGCTTTCTTAATTGGTGACGCTGTT
This sequence comes from Phoenicibacter congonensis, assembly GCA_030530045.1. Classification (GTDB taxonomy): domain Bacteria; phylum Actinomycetota; class Coriobacteriia; order Coriobacteriales; family Eggerthellaceae; genus Phoenicibacter; species Phoenicibacter congonensis_A. Next base: position 335 of record JAUMVS010000134.1, on the reverse strand, counting down.
AAAATTTTGCGCTCGCGTTACAAGAAGCCACCCGTGAAAGCGTCGGGGGTGAAAGTGATGAACGTCCCCGAAAGCATCACGCAGTATTCCCTGCGGTTCAAATTGAGCGACCGCGAAGAGGATGTGCTGAAGCTCATTCTCGACGGCAAAGACAACAGCAATATAGCCTCTACGCTGTGCATTTCCTATAACACGGTGAAGGTTCACGTGCACCACATCCTCAAGAAAACGAAGTGCTCGAACCGCAAGGATCTCATCCAAGACTTCTGGCGCGACGCCTAGCCGCAATTGGTGACGGAGATAAATTCTTGCAATTGGTGACGGAGATAAATTGT
>JAUMVS010000133.1 GCA_030530045.1 Phoenicibacter congonensis | reverse complement strand
CTGATGGTAAAGGAACAATTTATGGTCTTCTAAAAGATGATTATATTATACGTGAAACTTCGGCTCCATCGGGATATACATTGGCTAAAGATGTTACTGTTTCAGCTGATAGTTTTGACTCTAAGGGAGCAACAGCAACGATCACAGATAAGAAAGCTGTTACTACCGTTTCAGGTACAAAGACTTGGAAAGATAATGATGATCAAGACGGCAAGCGCCCTGATTCAATCAAGGTAAACTTATTAGCTAATGGTAAGGTTGTTCAGAGTAAGACAGTGAAGGCATCAGACAACTGGAAGTACAGCTTTACTAACTTACCTGAATTTGAAAATGGTAAGAAGATTACCTACACAGTTACGGAAGACGCAGTTGCTGGGTACACCAGTACTGTTGATGGTTACAACGTAACCAACAACCACACTCCTGCCACTGTCAAGGTATCTGGAAGCAAGACTTGGAAGGACAACAACAATCAAGATGGAATCCGTCCAAGTTCAATCACCGTGAACTTATTGGCTAACGGTCGGCAAGTCGCAAGTAAGACGGTTAGTGCTAGTGATAACTGGCAATACAGTTTTGACAACCTAGCCGCTTACGCTAATGGTCAGAAGATTACCTACACGGTAACGGAAAATGCCGTTGCGGGGTACACCAGTACTGTTGATGGTTACAATATTACTAATACCCATAACCCGACAACGCCTAAGAAGCCCCAGGTTCCTAATAATCCGACAACACCTAAGGAACCTCAAGTTCCTAGTAATGGGAATAAGGTAACACCAAAGGCTTACACTCAAGGTAAAACCTACGAAAAAACAGGTAAATTACCTCAAACAGGTAATGAATCATCAATGGGTATGATGTTAATTGGACTAGTGACGTTATTGCTAAGCTTAGGTTTAGTAGTTATAAGTAGATTTACTATTTGATCATGATTGAATGATCATAAGCACTCCACAACGAACCGGGTTGAATCTTAACCATTGATGGTATCTCAGATCCCTGGGTTCAAACAAAAATAGCGGGCGACCAACGCAGTTTTCTGCGTTAGTCGCCCGCTTTGGTTTCTCTATTAAACACGACACGTGGCCTGAATTTTTGGAGCCCCGGGCCTTTAGATTAAGGGCATTGTTAATCACATTGCGTAATAATTTTAACGGTGATTTCTTGATTGTTTCCTCGATTAACTAGTCGGCTTTGTGTTTCTAGGGCGTTAGCTTTTCACAACCGGGGTCTTAAAAAGATCATTCAAGGCTTCAGACATTGTTGGATGAGTATAGATCATATCGCGTAATCTTTCGTAAGGTAATTTGGCCTTCATTGCCAATGCAATTAGATTGATGGTTTCATGAGCCTCAGCGGCATACAATGTTGCCCCTAAAATAAGGTGTGTTTTTTGATCAACGATTACCTTATAAAGCCCGCGTTGATCCTCCAAGACCCGGGCCTTTGGAATCGCCTTGACTGATAGCTTGAAGGTTTGTAAATCATAACCTGCACTCTTAGCTTGACGTTCATTTAAGCCGACGTTAGCCAGTGGTGGATTTAGGAACGAAGCAGTCGGTATCACCATTCGATCAGCCGTTGAGCGATTCCCCTTACCAAACAATTGATCTATGATAATACGAAAATCATCCAATGAGACATAAGTGAACATAGGGCCACCATTAACGTCACCTAAAGCCCAAATGTTTTGTACTGTAGTTCTTAAATGATCATCGACCTGAATAGCACCGCGATTGGTTAAAGCAATATCAGTATTTTCTAGTCCTAAACTACTTACATTAGGCCGCCGACCGACTGCAACTAATACCGCATCAAATTCCGCAGTGTTAGTTTGATCACCTTGTTGATAATATAACGTAACCTTCTCACCATTATCTTTTACTTGCGTTAGTTGAGTCGCCGGTTTAATCTCGATCCCTGCGTCAGTCAGATCTGTTACGACCTCGATCGCAATATCAGGATCTTCGCGCTCTAACAATCTGGTATGTTGGTCGAAAATCGTTACATGCGTACCAAAGGAATTAAACATTCCAGCAAATTCAAGGCCAATATAACCGCCACCAATAATTGCTAGTCGTTTCGGTTGTTTCTCCAATTCCATAGCTTCTTTAGACGTAAAAATCCGCTGACTAAATTCTAACCCTGGGATTGATGGCCAATTTGGAACTGCTCCAGTATTAATAAAGATACGTTCACCTCTCACCTTCTTAGTCGTTCCATCACTCATTACGACTGCCAAAACATAATTGTCGATAAAACGGGCTGACCCATCCCAAACCGTTGCTAGTGGCTCATCAGCCACCATGTGATAGTTTTTGTCTCGCAACTGTCTAGTCATCTCACCACGCTTACTAACTGCTGTAGTGAAGTCCACGCCACGTTGGCCATTAAAAATTAAATTTTTAGATGGTAGGCAGCCAACATTGATACAAGTCCCTCCGTACATTTGTTTAGACCGTTCGATCAGAAGCACGGTCTCATCATGCTGCGCCAAGTACTTAGCTAATGTCTTACCCGCCTTACCAAATCCAATAATAATATTTTTAAATTTATCCATTGTTTTACCCGCCTTTTACTAGTCATTTGTTGTACTTATTATAAGTAAGTAAAGTGTCAAAAGCAATTTGTATGCTCAATCACCTGTTTATCTGACTTGACTTTATAGTCATCATTTCACCATCTTATTTGTCTTTTACCACAGTTTTCCCTCTAGTAGCTGATTTTATGACCTTCTTTACTTTTATAATCGTACTGTCTGGTAGGGTTTGCGCCCGCTCTTGGACCGCCCTACTGGACGCTTGTCATTCCCCATTGCAGCAGTATTATTAGCCTTGCTTGCTGACCTTGCTAGTATTGTAGCTTTCCTTTGCTGTCAAGAGCAGTTTTATTGCTCTTGGTTGATTTTTGATTTCCCTGTATAATGGATTGAGCAAGAAGTTTTAAGGGCGGTGGCTGTCTTTTCCCTTGTGAGGTGAGGCCCATGGGAACATGGAATAATCTTCAGGAAGGTTTCACAGTCAATGAGCGTCTTCCAGACACTCTCGTTGATGTTGCTGTTTGGCACGTTTTTAATCGCGCTCCTCAGCTATATCGACAAACACCACAAATAAAAAAGCCACCCTGCGTAACTTTGGCCAGTTACAGGGTAGCTTAATGCTGTCTTATTAACTTCGCCACCGCCTTTGAAGCGGCTTGCATGGGAAGTCCTGTTCCAGCGGGGCTTCCTTTTTCTGTCTACATTATAGCATGACTATAACTGATTTTCGACTATTTTTAATCAGCTTCCTAGCAGCTTAAGGGAACGTACGTTTGATAACTACGCTAATACTAGTGATATCACTATTGACGGTTGGTGAAGTTAGTGTGAAATTTCCTATAAGATATGGTAATATAAGGTCACGTGATAATCTTTAGTAGTGCGCATAGAAAACAAAGAAGGAGGCAACAGTATGAGTAATAAATCTAGGCATCGTCGACTTTTATTTATGATGGGACTAGTCTTATTTTCGTTATTAGGGTCAATATGGATATCATCTAATAATGGTATGACCGTATATGCTGATAGCAAGACAAATATTACTCAGAACGGTACGGGGTCCGGGACTGTTATTAATCAACAGGAAGAATCGCAGATAAGTACCGTTAATAGTAATACCACAGATAATACTAGTTCTTCGGACGATCAGACGTCTCAGAAACAAGTTACTAATACAGAAGCACAACCGAGAGCACCAACTGACAATAATCAGCCAGTTCAGGAGGACCGTAATTATATAAGTAATAGTCAATACTCGACTTCTAATAGTGGGGCTAATACTAATCAGGGTCCATCAGTTAATAGTATTTCTAAGAATAATAGTTCCCCATCTGCATATAATAAAGGAACTAGCGTTGATATTACAATTACCAATCAGAGATCATCAACTAAGGAGATCTCAGGTGGAGGAACTACAGAATTCTCTTTTGACTTTTCTGTTCCAGATTCAGCCAAATCTGGGGATACAACAACTATTTCATTACCGGATCAGTTAGATTTCCAACGATCTCAGAAGTTTAATATTTATGCACCTGATGGCAAAACTGTTGTAGCTACAGCAGTTATCGATAAGCCCAGCAAATCACTTGTTCTAACCTACACCGATTACGTTGATTCACATGACTCAATAAGTGGCCATATTGATATGCAAGTAACGGCCGCTACAAGTGAAATTAATAAAGAAGAGACCATACCAGCGGAAATCAAGATTAATGGGCACACCGTTACGATTGATAGATCTGGTATAAAACACATACCTTCCAAGGGTGATACAGCAACAGACTTTTGGAAGTACGGATATGTTGATTATGACAATAACAAGAATGAAATTATCTATCA
>JAUMVS010000132.1 GCA_030530045.1 Phoenicibacter congonensis | reverse complement strand
AGTACGGCCTGCCCAAGAGCTTCAGCATCAAGCTCTTCTGGCGCATGCGCAGCCACAACCTTCGATGCAATTTCACTAGCGACTTCGCCTGCGGCATGACCACCCATGCCATCAAAAACAGCATAGAGCGGGTTTTTTGCGACGAGAGAATCTTCGTTGTGCTCTCTAACTCTTCCGATGTCGGTGCGAGAGCCGAAATTAGGTTCGCCTAGTCTTGAGATTTTTGCGTGTTTAGAATGTTTACTCATGCTAGCCTTTTAACGATTATTTGAATCGCACTCGAATTGAAACGTCTCCAACGCTCACGACGTCATTATTTTTGAGTGCAGCAGGTGCAGAAATGCGATTGCCGTTGACAACGGTGCCGTTAGTGGAACCAAGGTCCTCGACGAACAAGTTTTGCCCCATGAGCTTGAACTGAGCATGTCGCCCCGAAACATAGCTTGCGGCAATGACGATGTCTGAACCAGGAGATCTGCCGACGATAATTGGGCCATTGACTGCGATTTGCACACCGCGAAGCTCTTTTGGGCCGCTCTCGACGCTGAGCGTCCAGCGCTTTTCTTTCGAGCTTGTGCCCTTCACCATTCCAATTCCCGTTTTCACCAACGCAAAAAGGAAAAGGTAGAGAATCGCTACAAAAAGCAGCCTGCCTATGAGCAGAATAACGTCAATCATTTGTCACCTAAATGCGTGAATTCCGCCCGTTAGAGAAGCTGGAATTCAAGTCTGGTTGTTCCGATTAAAACAATATCAGCATCGTTTAGTGGTGCCGATTTAACTCTTCTGCCGTTTACGAAAAGTCCATTAGTGGAACCGAGGTCAGAAATAATCCAAGTTCCATTTGGCTCCATATGAATTTCTGCATGAGTGCGTGATGCGTTGATGTCAGAAATCACAATGTCGTTATTTGACTCACGGCCAATTCTTTCAACTTGACCGGTGAGGGCGTAGGCGATGTCGTTATCCTCATCGTAGAAATAAACGTTTTCCTGAACGGGAGCAGCTGCAGGGGCAACGACGCTCGTTTTCTCGTTTGAGAAATCAACAGGAGCAGGAGCTGCGGCGGCTGCATTGAACTGCTGTTGCTGTTGCAACTGACGCTCGTAGGCTGCCTGAGCAGGCGTTTCATTCATAACATCAAGCCCGGCAAACGCATCATTTTGAGAAGCAGAATCCACAGAAGGAACCTGGCTTGGTGCTACGTGTGGATGCTGCTGAGCAGGGATTGCGTCAACAGATGGAATTCTTGACATATCGGTCAGCTCTTGAGCGCGAACTGCTGCAGGAACAGCTTCCACAGCTGCTGGCACTGCATTTGCAGCAGCTGCCGAAGCAGCAACGCCAGCGTTGAAAGCCCTGTTTACAGCCTGGTTAGGATTTACAGGGACATATGGAGCAGGTGCTGCCTGAGGTTGAGCTTGAGGCTGCTCGTTGCGCATTCTTGAAAGGCGTGGGTTTTCTTGCTGCTGAGATGCAGGAACAGCTTGGCGCCTTTGAGCTGGAGCTTGGTTTTGAGCCAGCTGAACAGGCCCTCTTTGAGAAGGCACAGAAGGGGTTGTGGCAATTCCATATCTCTCATTTTCCTGTTCGCGCAAATCCTGAATAGTTGATGCTGCTACAAGTTCGGCAATTACGTCGAACTTTCCGCGACGGAGGTCAGGATCAGAAACGAAGCGAACGAGAGGTTTGCAATCGAGGTGAAGGCCTGCATCCTGCGCTTTTGCTGCGAGGAACGTCTCAACTTCCCCAGCAAGCGTTGGATAATAGCCGAAAAGACGCTGGTCGTCTTCTTCAGAAACAAGGCAAGTGTAGAGCGTTGGAGCGAGCTGTCGTCCATTGTCGATAATCTTCTCGCGGCGCATCTGCTTTTCGGCTTTTTTAGTAATTTGTACAGGTGTCAAAGCCGACTTTTCAAAAGCCGAGGCTGCACCCTCTACGCCGTCTTCAACTTTGCTTTCGAATTTTGAAAAAAAGCCCATGCTTTTCCCTTTCATGCATTAATAAACCTAAGTTTCATTGTGCCACAAAAGCGACTATACACCGCGGAAAAGGTGGCCTGAAGTAGTGTTACTATTCCTCGATTTCGGAGAACTTTTCAAAGCCTCTTTAACTCTCGAGATTACAGAAGAAAGCTGTTTTTGGTTCATTAAAGTGCCATCAATCATAAAGCGCGTCACTCCAGCCTTTTTTAAGTCGATGAGATCAGGCGTCAAGTCAAGGTCGCAAGAGTTATAAATTGTGCTTCTGCCAAAGCAATCGCTTGTGACTGGGAAGTCAACTTCCTTGCGGTCATGCAGCCAATGTTTTTGTCTGCGACGCCTGCAGTCAGGACAGTTTTCAGGGCATGCACCTTCCGACATCAAAACGCAATGCTCGGTTGTCATGAGGCGCTGCGGACCATAAACAAAAAGCCCAACTTCCCCATCAATCTTTTTAGCAACATCTTTGATTTGTGCCAGGTTAAGCTCAGGAGAAAGCCACACAGTTTCAGGCGCAAGCTTATTAATGAGGTCAATCGCGCACTCATTTGTAACAGGCAAAAATTGCCCAACTTCAGCCTGCTGGTCACGCGATTTTGCAATCAAAGCACTAGCGATGTCGTCGCAATAAACTCGCTTTGATTTCTCAACAATTTCATCTAGCGCAAGCCCGAGCTTCTCTTCGCGAGAATCGCCTGCTTCATCATGAGAAACAAGCGGTGCCATCACTACAGTTTCGTTTGGGTAGCTTGCTTGAGTTGGGTCAGCAAGCACTGCGCCTTCTGCTGAAGCTTGTCCAAATTTCATGTTTGTCACTTGAACATAGGGCACGACACCAGCACGATTTACCATTCGAGCGGCATCGGCATTTGCTACGACTGCACAAATCACAGGTTCAGTTGACTTGTTTTTCTTCTCAAGCCTCTCCCAGTTAAATGAAATTTCTTCGTTTTTCTCACCGCACAGAAGCTCTTTAAGTTCATCTAGCGCGCGAGCACGAATTTTATGAATTTCTGAAAATCCAATTCCAACGCCTTCATCGAGCGTTAAATCGAAATTTTCAAGGTAAAAATCGGTTTGTCCCAGGCGATTTACATGAGCCTCAACATCTTCAGCTGAAACTGCTTTTGTGCGAGCAGGCTCAACAATTGAGCCTTCGAAATAGGCAGCTTGGCCATTGCAGCTTGCAGTAAAACGAACACGCTGGCCGATTTCTAGGCTCATCGTGACGCTCACTGGAAGGCGTGGCTCGTGGAAATCCTCAACAAAGGCTCCATCAGCCGATTTAACGTGGAAGACGCGGTCTTTCTCGCGAACGTCTTTGCAATTAACATCGGTTTCAAACTTGTAGCGCTTGTTTTTAGATGTGAGTTTTGCAGGCAAAACAATTGGAGTTGTGCCATGTTTTGTCCAAATCGTGAGAGTGTCATCGGGCTTTAGCTCAAGTTCGCTTTCGATCTCTAGCTCCACTCGCCTCTCACCAAAAATGCGTTTCGATTTCACTCTGCCAGCGAAAATTCCACGATTGTTTGGTCGCGCATAGCTCATAAAATCGTTTCCGCGCTCACCAAACAAATAGCCGTTTGTGAAACCACGAGAGAACGACGATTTCAAAACGTTCATTTCTTCGTCAGTTGAAGCTGCAGTTGAGTTTTTAGCAAGGCGGTCGAGAACATTTCTGTAGACACTAATTACGCTGAAAACATATTCAGGTGATTTCATACGCCCTTCAATTTTGATTGAGTCAACGCCTGCCTGTGCAAAAAGGCCAAGGTTGTCAATTGTGCACATGTCTTTTGGCGACAGAAGGTGCAGATCCTGCTCTTTTGACGTTTGCTTTTTCATCGCCACGAAGAAGCGAATAGGGCAAACGGCAGGCCTGAGCGCACATTCCGCGGTTAGCGCTTCTAGCACCAATGCAAGAGCTCATGAGACATTGACCCGAGTAGCAAACACAAATTGCACCGTGCGCGAAACACTCAATTTCCATGTCAAGTTCGTGCGCCGCGTCGCAAATTTGCTCGATTTCACCAAGCGAAAGTTCGCGAGCAAGCGTAATTCTGCCTGCACCAAGTGCTTTCGCAGCATGAACACCAGCGACGTTGTGGATGTTCATTTGTGTTGAGATGTGAACCTTCTCTGGACCAAAAACATCGCTAATGGCTGCAGCAATTCCAACGTCTTGCACGATAAATGCGTCGGCGCCTGCAACATGTGCCTTTTCTACCATGCGAAGGAGCTCAGGCAGCTCTTTTGTGATGATGATTGTGTTTACAGTGACATAGACCTTCACGCCTCGCGAATGGCAATAGTCACAGGCATCTTTTAGAGTTTCAGTTGTGAAATTATCAGCACTGCGGCGGGCGTTAAAGTTGTCAAGACCAAGATACACCGCGTCTGCGCCGCCACGAACGGCAGCATTCAAAGAGGCAGGCGAACCAGCCGGTG
>JAUMVS010000131.1:2446-4440 GCA_030530045.1 Phoenicibacter congonensis | reverse complement strand
GGGAACATCTGACAAGCTCCGTCATATCTGTAGTGTAGATAACATCATCTACATTGATATACTCTTCATTATCAGAATCTATTACCAAGGTAAATGAGTGGTCTAGCTCTCCCAATGAACTCCCAAGATCTACCATTGTTGAAGGGATTTCAATATATGAAGTGATTTCGCCACGAAAAGCTTCATCCGCAATTGTAGTTAAAGGTACGCCCTGTACCATTTCATCAAGAATTACTCCCGACCAGTCCCAGTCGACCTCTACCAACGCAGCATGGTCAGGGTATATGTAATACGTTAAGCCGTAGTCGCCAGAACCACTATACCTATATTCGGTATACCCACTTTCCATTTCCCATTTTGAAATAGCTTTTGAAGTCGGCACAGTAGCAAATGGCATCGTACTTGTCGATATAGCAACTAATGCTGTCAAGATACATATGTGTCTCTTTTTCATAACAATTCCTCCATTCTCTGTTATTTGCAAAATGGCAAATCAGCTGTGCATAACTGCACAGCTGATTGATCTGATTTGCCCCTTACAAGTTACATCCTGCTAACTCTCTTTAAGTGCAGATAGAGAATTAGTTAGATTGATAGATGTTTTCAATTAATAATTGCCTCATTCTTACCATATCAAATACATCCAAACGATTATCTTCGCATAGATCTGCCGCCTTCCAGTTAGGAAGAGTTCGAGTTCTGCCAAGTAACCATGATTGTAGCATAACAGCATCTGCAATGGATAATGCACCATCGTCATTGCAATCTCCGATAACCTTCACTGGAACAACACTAACACGTAGTTGTACAACATCAAATTTTTCATTTATAACAGAGATAATCGCACTTCCTTCGCCAACTGCCGTTACGACGCCATTCTTGGAGACAACCGCAATATCCGGATTGTTGCTTTTATAAGTAAGGTTATTTTGGTTTGCAATGATTGAAAATTGATCTCCGTTTTCCAAAGTTATCTCTGTTTGCTCGATTTTAAATGGTTCAACAGCTTTAGTAGTGGTAGTAGATATAATAGTTGTAGTCGTGGTTGTTTTGGACGTGGTTGTAGTAGAAGTGGTCGTAGGCTGATTCTGCGTTGTCGCCGAGACTGTTTTAGACTCTGTATAATAACGGTTTACAAACTCAACCTTATAATAATACTTTGTACTATATTTCAAATTATTATCTGTATATGATTGCTCTTTAGTTTCGGTAATCAATGTGAAATTCTTATTATCAGTACTTCTATATAATTTATAATAGTCGCAATATGCAGATTTGCCGATGCTCACTTTTACGCTTAAACCATTAGCAGCAGCTGAAATTTCAGGGATCCTCGGTTTTCCATAGTCAGTTCCTTCTTTATATATAGAAAATATTTGTGCAGAGCTGTCATTTTTTTGATATATCTCTATGTTAGTACCTGAGCTGAAAGCTGCTCCAGTAACATCAAGAACCTTATCTGTGTAAGAAGGTCTGAAAACATATCCACCGTTCATCTCATATATAAACCACTTTTGGTTTTCACCACCATTCTCATCGCAGGTAAACACATTGGTTCCGTTATCGGTTCCTAAACCATAGACATCAATAACTTTACCATTCATAAAATTCTTTATAACATAGCTACCATCATTTTGCCTATAGAAACGCCACATCTCGCTGCTGATTCCTTCCTCCTTGTATAGTACAAGGTTATCATCTGAACCAGCCCGAAGAGTTATCCAAGGTTCCTTACATAGTATCAACGCATTAAATGAATCTCCAAGATTAACTGGTGTTAAATCTGAATACCAGCTACGTGGTGCATCCGGATTACATAATACGCCATTTTTTAGCTTGTTAAGCATTTCTATGTTTTGCTCCGCTGTTCCAGAATATCCGTTTATTCCATTAGCTTCAGCAATTCTTGCTCGATAGCTATAGGATGAATCCACACCTATTGATTTTAAGGCTTCAACTATTGACGTATATCCTGCACCACAAGCTGGGAAGTA
>JAUMVS010000131.1:0-2436 GCA_030530045.1 Phoenicibacter congonensis | reverse complement strand
GTATCTTCATAAGGTGTATCTTCGACATAATACGGATTAATCAAGGTGCCATTCTTGAGTAAATTCAGCATCTGAGTATTCTGTGCAGCAGTGCCACTGTAATTAGAAATGCCATTGACCTGGGCTATGGTTGATCGGTAGATGTAAGACGATTCCTCTCCTATTGATTTCAAAGCATCAACTATTGATGTATAGCTATTACTACATTTAGGATAATACTTTTCACTTACAACAATAGGCTCTATCGGTGCATTATTATAATTAGGTCTTACAATTTTAGCTACATTTGCATTATTAATAGAATAAGAAGTAGTAGAAACGCTTCTGGAGTATAGACTGCTTGATGATCCTTGATTACCTCCAATAATGCTAATTGTATTATTGCTGTAGCCTGTAACAATTGCAACATGATGAAGGTTGCTCACACTTTTATTACCTGCCCAATCGAAAAAAACTATATCACCCTTTTGCGGCGTAGATACAACTTTAGCATTACAGTTATTGATCATATAGTTGTACATATAAATGCATGATCCCCTTGATGCGTATTCATGTGGAATAACATTACTTGGGATATTTGCTAGTTTTGCACAGTCATTAGTAAAGTCAGCACACCACTGTTCAGAATAGCCTAAATCGCTGCCCGTTTTATTGAGCTGTGCTTTAGCAACAGCAACTATATCATCTGCGTTATTACCAGTTAATGTGTATGCCTTACTAAAGTTAGCAGTTTTGGTTTGCGTTGCATATACAGGCTGAATTGGAATATGCCCTGATAACACCAAAGAAAACATAATGCAAGTTGAAAGGAATAAGCTTATGACTTTTCTCATAATCACACCTCCATTTTTTCTATTATCAGTCTTCTAAGTAAAACCATGTCAAATACATCTATTCTCTCATCTTCACATAAGTCAACTGCCCTCCAATTTGTTAACTCTTTTGTATTTCCTAGCAGCCATTTTTGCAGCATAACGGCATCAGCAATATTCGCTTCACCATCACTATTACAATCGCCTTTAACCATTGGAGGAACTACTTTGACCTTGAGCTGTACAACATCCGACTCACTATTAATCACCGAAATTATGGCATTACCTTCTCCGACAGCGGTTACAATACCTTTTTCCGAAACCACTGCAACGTTGATATTGTTAGATTTGAAAGTCAGATTTTCCTGATTGGCTTTAATGGAATATTGATCGCCATTATAAAGAGTTATTGAAGACTCTTCAATTTTAAGAGCTTCTTGAACCTGAACAGCAGCCCAATGGGCATATAAAACCTGTGTTGCTGTTATTGTAACTCTTGAATCTCCTGAAATCTGACTGCCTTTTTCTTTCTCGGTAAACCAGCCGATAAATTCATACCCATCTCTTACCGGCGACTCCATAGTTCCATATAAATCATCGTATTTAACAGTTTTATCAGCAATACTATCAGTTCCACCGTTAGAATCGAACTTAACCGTGTAAGTGTTAGGATTCCATTGAGCGTAAAGAGTTTGATTATCCGCAACGTTATATTTGCTATCTGACTTAACTTGATTGTTACCATTAAAATCAGTATACCAGCCTGCTAATGTGTATCCTGTTTTCTTGGGAGAAGGTAACTCGCCGTATGCCTGTCCATATGTAACGTTTTTCGTTGAAGAAACGCCTGTTGAATCGTTATTGTCAAAAGATAAAGTGTATTTGTTAGCAGTCCAGTGTGCATATAATGTATGATCTGATGCAGATACTAAAGAATCATTATTATTGACTTTAGTTCCACCACTGGCTGAAGTAAACCATCCTCCAAACGTATAACCTTCTCTTGTAGCATTTGGTAGGCCATTATACTTACTATTAGAAGCTACCTCCATACTCGAAATTGGTGTAAATCCACTGCAAGCGTCTAAAGTTATTATATAATTAACGATTACAGGAGGCTCAACATAATCAACTCTAATAAGTTGTCCGGATTTAAGTAAATTCAACAGCTGGGTGTTTTGAATCGCACTACCGCTATAACCAGAAATACCGTTCTTTGCTGCGATATTTGAGCGATTATTATATGACGAGTCTTCACCGATTGACTTAAGAGCATCAACTATCGAAGTGTAACTCGAACCACAGGCGGGGTAGTATTTTTTACTATTATCAGTAGTCGGTGCAGATGAACCATTGGGATTTATCAAACGACCAGATTTCAACAGGCTTAATAACTGAGTGTTTTGATCAGCTGTACCACTATAATTAGCAATACCATTTTTTTGTGCTATGACAGTTCTATTACTCATAGAAGAATCAACGCCTATTGATTTAAGTGCATCAACTATTGATGAAAAACTTGAACTACAGGAGGGAAAGTAAGTTTCCGAATAATCTACAACAGGTGGTGGATCTGGTACATTATCATCACCATCAGTTGGTTTCTTGAGTTTTCCGCTTTTTA
>JAUMVS010000130.1 GCA_030530045.1 Phoenicibacter congonensis | reverse complement strand
GAAATTGAAGAAGGCTGGTGCGGCTTAGTGTTACCGCGTAGCGGAAATGCAATCAAGCATGGCGTGACAGTAATGAACGCTCCGGGTTTAATCGACTCAAATTATCGCGGAGAAATCATGGTCGGTTTGATTAACACTGACACCAAAGAGACGTTCATTATTAAAAAAGGTGACAGGATTGCTCAGCTTCTAATCACTAAATCTCTAGTCGGTTCTGAGATTGAGATTGAAGAAGCAGAAGAGCTTTCAGATTCAAATCGTGGTGCTCAAGGCTTCGGCTCGAGCGGTCGCTAATCTTTTTTCTTTACTTACATTTATATATAGATGTATTTATTATCTATATAATTATTTTACATAACATATATTATCAACCAATCGAATATAAGAAATTTAATTTTTAAAGTTGAGTAAATATATGGCCAAAAATAGGGCTTATACGGGCATTTTTGTGAAATTTAAGCAAAAGGATGACGCTTTCTCATGTTTCCCTTCGCAGGGATAATTTTTAACTCGTCAATGTTAATTCCGGAAACTTTTAAGTGACAGAATATCAATTCACGATGAGTGTCAATCTCTGAGCGAACAACTGGGTCATCGATTACGACTTCGCCAATATAATAGTCACGATTTTTGTCTGCGCCTTTTTTAGGACGTTCGTCAAGACGAACATAAAACGCATTGGTGTGCTGAAGAATCAATTGAGATGAAACTTGATCGCTCCAAACTTTTTGAATTGCTGATTTATAGGCTGTGTTGTTTTTAGCTACAGCGTTGAACTTCGCAGGCTCTCCACCAAGCTCGTCTACCGTTTTAGAAAGAAGTGACGTTAGAGATTGCATGGCTAAAGAGACTGTTTTCTATTTAACATAACAATGGAATTCAAGAAGAAAGTTACCAAGCTGAATAATGTCGTTATTCTGAAGAACCTTCGTCTCGACGCTCTTGTTATTAACCCAAACGCCGTTAAATGAACCCTCATCACGAATAATCCACTCGCCCTGCTCAAACATGATGGAGGCATGAGCGCGAGAAACTGTCATGTCATTTAGGAAAATGTTACGTTTAGGGTCGCGTCCAATTGTGGTGGGCTCTGGTCCCCTACCGAGCTCATACTTTGAGCCTTTAGTAATTCCAGAGAGGACTACGATGCATGCGGTTTTAGTTGCAACCTCAGGAATTGCAGCCGCAGGAGCTGCTGGAGCATTCTCAATTTGCACAGGCTTAAACTGCTGAGTTGAACCTGAAAGACGAAAACCACATGTTGGACATGATTCAATTCCGTCTTGAATTTCACTATCACACACTGGGCATTTAGTAGTCATTTGATCTCCATTTACTGCACGTTTTGTAAAAAATTTGTCTAACTAAATTTTATCAGAAGGGGTGTATCGTTAAAAATTTGGTTGTCAGCTGCGTTCTTTTCGCCTGTAAAGTTATGGATAAAACGCGTGAAGCCAATACCAACACTCGAACCAAAGTCAGGCGCATCGCAATCTTCGGCAGCTACCAAATTTTGCGTTGAGATAATCTTGTTGTTTTGAATAAAGTCAACAGTTCCAAGCACGTCTCCAGCCTTTACATCGCCAGAAATTTGCTTGAAGTTAAAGTTCTGAGAGATGTTGCCGTCGTATTTAAAGACGTTCACAGTGGCTGTTGGGTCTTGCAATTTTGCAGGCACAGTTTTATCTAACCAGGCTGAGTTGGAAACGTTTGCGACAATATCATTTTCGGCATTGGAAAGTTTATAGTCAACAAGCCCATTGAAATACCAGTTAAAGAGCGTTTTTGTGTCTTCAAAGCGAGTTGAGTCATCGGTCGAGCCTAAAACGATTGCATAGAGCATAACCCCGTTTCGCTCACAAGCGCCTGCAAAGCAGTAACCAGCTAAATCAGTAGTTCCTGTTTTAATTCCACATGCGCCGTCAAACACACCCAAAAGCTCGTCGGTCGACGTTAGTGTTTTGGTTTTAGCTTCGCCATTGTTAGTGTAGGAAAGCTCGTAGGTGTCATGAGTTACAGCTGCCCTAAACGTATCGTTTTTCATGGCATATTGCACCATGAGAAAAAGATCTTTGGCAGAACAATGGCTATCCGACTCAAACTCGTCGGCATCAAGGCCATGAGGATTAGTGAACTTTGTGTTTGTGCAACCAAGTTCAGCTGCCTTTTCGTTCATCTTTGCAATAAAAGCGTTGTAGCCAGCTGTATCATCGGTTGTGTTTGCAAGATCCTTGCCGACACATTCTGCAATTGCAGTTGCTGCGTCATTGCCTGATGGGACCATCAGCGCACAGAGAGCCTCAGATAGCGGCATGGTGTCGCCAGAAGAAAGGCCAGCGTTAGAGCCACCAGTTGCGACTGCATTGGCGCTCACAATTATGGATTTATCTAAAGTTGAGTTATCCAGAGCGACAATTGCTGTCATGATTTTTGTTAAACTTGCAATCTTTACCTGGGCATCAGCGTCGCGAGAAAAAAGGATTGTGCCGTCTGATGTAGCCAAAAATGCATTGGAAGCAAAGATGTTTGGAGCTTCCGAAGCGATTAGGCCAAGCGTTCCGACCGTGTCTGAAACTACAACGTCAGTCGAGCGCGTCTCAGCAAATGCCGATCCAGCAGGCGTTGCGACAAGAGTAAAAGAAAGAACGAGCGCTAGGAAGGAAGCTAGGATTTTATTCGCAAAAGTTGTGTTTTGTTGTTGCATATTAGGTTTCATCTGTGTAGTTTATTGCCTTTTTAATAGCAGCTTTGTCGGGGTTAGGGCCAACATAAATCACTTCGTTTTGTTTTGAATAACTCGAGTAAAAGTAGTTGTCGTAGAGCAGGTTACCGCTTGCGTCATAAACCTTGCGCTCCACGGTGATGTTTGAGCCATTAGCGCCGACAGTTTTAACCGTCCACTGACCATCGGAGAGATAGTCAACACTTTCAAATTCTACCTTGAACTTCTCCCCCTCCTCAAATGAGCCAGCAATCGACTCAATAGTTCGTCCATTAGGCGTACCGTAGAGCTTAACCGTCACTGAATTGTCATCATAGGAAGTAACAAGGATGAGGTCGGAATCGGTATCATTTTCCCACTTGAGGTCGTTATCCCAGGTTGGATCATTGTCGTTGGTGTAAACAGCGGCATCAAGGCCGTCAGGGTATGCAAGCTGGCGAAGAGTGTGGTTGTGGCGTTCGGTTATTGGGTAACCTGCGTGATAGGCTGCATTAAAAACAGTGGTCGCAACCTGGCATATTCCGCCACCAGCTTCTTGCACAACCTCTCCGTTTACCTGGGCTCCAGCCTCAAGATAGCCATGCGCTGCATCGCAAGGACCGGCAGCTGTATTAAACGAAAACTCTCCATTGTTCTTCGAAATGATTGTGTTGTTGATAGCATCTGACACTTTTCTGATGTTGAAATTTCTATTTTGAGTTGACGTTGAATTAGTAAATTCAGTCGTAAATGATGAAACTTCAGTGATTAAGCCCAGATTTAGGGCTTCATCAAACGAGAAGTCGGAAAGCTGGGTGCTGTCGTTAATCTCGATTTTGTTGCGATTTGTGTCGCCTGCAAAATATTGCGACTTGATTGTGTTTACGGTTGACTGAACATCTGGAATCGGATCATCTCCAACTGGATTAATTTTTACAGTTCCATTTTCGTCTTTTGAAATGTCGAGAGATGTTTGAATTCTTCCTTGTTTTTCGACGATTGCAGAAGAAATTGCCTGCATAGCAGTGTTGTCATTAATTGTAGGAACGAGTTTCCATTCGTTATTTGACTTGTTAATGTAGGTTGTAATCCAATTTCCGAATTGCTCTTTTGAAATTGAAATGTCATTTCCTTGGTAGCTCAAGCTAACGCCTTCAGAAATGATTTGTTCTACCTCGGCTTTTGTTTGATTAGCGGCTTCTTCGTTGATTTTTACGGGGTCATATTCAATTGAAAATAAAAGCTTAACTGGCTGGTCGCTTTCCTTTTCAAGCGAGTCGGTAACTGTGCTCAAAAAGCTATCGCGATTGACTGCTTGGCCATCCTGACCTGCAGTGACAGCTACATTGCCATCTTTAACTTCAATCCCAAAGTCAACATGCGGTGAGCCGGTGGTGCTTGCTACCTTCGAGTAGAACTGCTCGAGTCCATCACCAGTGTCCACGTGCAAGTCATAACTCCAGCCAAAAACACGAAGCAACAATCTCTCGAAAATATTTATGCCATGACCTGGCTTAACTGCTGTCTCAGCCGCTTTGTTGTAGTCGTAGGCAGCTTGCAAATCGGAAGCCGAAGTTTGAAAAACCTTGACATTATCGGCCTGTTCAAGTGATGAAATTTGCTCAGCTACAGCGTCTTGTTTATTGAAATAATCGTCCAAATCAACGTTGTTGTAGGCATTCTCGTCAGTAAAAACATAGATTGTTTTCTTGTAGAGATTCTCGTCATAATGTGATTTTGCAGTCTCTGCG
>JAUMVS010000007.1 GCA_030530045.1 Phoenicibacter congonensis | reverse complement strand
TCGCCGTCGGTCACTTCGCCGTCAACTGGGAAGTTGTCGCCTTTACGAATAATGATCTTCTCTCCAGGGAAAACATCCTCGAGTGCACATTCCTGAGTCGTGCCGTCTTTTTTCAGAACTGTGACTGTGTCGGGAGTGAGGCGAATGAGTTTCTCGACTGCATCGCCAGCGTGCGCCTTCGCGCGTGACTCAAGAAGTTTGCCAAGCATAACGAATGTAATCAGCATGTCGCAAGTCTCGAAATAGGGCATGCCGTCGTTGATTGTCCCGTCAAAGAATGTGATGTAGAGCGAAAACGCAAACGCAATTGATGTGCCTGCCGCGACGAGCACGTCCATGTTAGCCATGCCGCTTTTGATTGAGTCGTGAGCGCCTTTGTAGAATTTCGCGCCGAAGACGAACTGAACTGGAATTGTGAGAATCATCACGAGCACATTCGCGAGGAACATGTGCATGTCCATCTCGGTTGCGCCAGCGCTCGCCACGGTGATGCCCGCACCTGCAAGCGCATCAAAAATGAGCTTGCCCGTGTGCATGTGCCAGCCAGGAACCATGCAAACACAAACAACAATCACAGTGATGATTGCCGAAATCACAAACGCACGCATGTCTTTTTTAGCCTGCGCTGCTGCTTTCGCTTTGCGCTCTTTCAAGATTTTCATTTTGTTGTCGCCCTGCACGAGTCGTGCAGTGAACGACATGTCGTCAAAAACCTTCAAAACTTCGTCAGGATTTGTGACCTCAGGATCGAAAACGACTTTTCCAGAATTTGAAGCCAAGCTAACGACGGCTTCGACGACGCCAGGTGCCGCATTCAGGTGATTTTCTACGTTCATTGCGCAGTTTCCGCAATGCATTCCGTCTATTAAAATTCGAAAAGATTCGCGCTTTTCAGACATTATTACTCCTAATTTTTATGCATAAAGGTGGGGTGGCAAAATCGCGCACCACATCGTTGCATTCACTTATAACAGTAAAAAGCGCGAATTTCAAGAACGATTAAAATAATTTTTAATTGTTACGGAAGTTCAAAAACAGGTCTGCAGAGTCGGGGTAGGCGCTGCAGATGAGGGTGAGTTTGGATTTGAGGGCGAGGTCGATGGCGGCGTCGGTTGGGACAGCCTTCGATGCAATGATTGGAATTCGTGCACGAATCGCTTTGCTCACCATGTCCACTGGAAGGCGACCAGAGGTAAAAATCATGCATTGTGTGAGGTCGTAGCCTGAACGCACTGCTTGCCCAACAACTTTGTCGAGCGCATTGTGACGGCCGAGGTCCTCGCACATGAGTGGTCGTTCTGTCTCAAAATCTTGCCCTTTATGCGAAATGTAGCAGCTGTGAGTTCCGTAGCTTTTCTTGTGCGAAGGCGAGTCATTCTTGAAAAAAGTCGTCATTGCGAACAGCCACTCGTTGCTCCAGTCGATCGGGGTGACTTCACCTGGCATCTCTTCTGTTTGGAAAAATGAATTGAGAGTTTTGTTGCCCGTGCAGCACGTTGGAACCGACTCGATGTTTTTCTTTGTGAAGTCGGCTTTGGCGGTGTCTTTGAGCAGCACTTCGGCGCGAGTGCCGTAATCACAAACGTAGACTTGCTCGATTTCGTCAGCCGAAGCGACGATGCCCTGCGTGAGCAGGCGGCCGATGACAAGGTTCGCTAAATTGTCAGGCGAACACACGACCTCGAACGTCGGAATCGTGTTCACGAGCACGTCCATGTGATGCTCAATCGCGACATTTTGCGTGATTTGCTGCGTGCTGCCGTCGGGGAAAAGTCTCTCGATTTTTAAATCGTCGAGCGCCTCGTCTCCTTTGAATTTATCGATGACTTCCATGAGATCTCCAATCCCGAAGACCTTTACTTGTCTTTTTTCTTGCCCTCTGCCTTGTCTTTTGCCGAAGCTTCTTTGTCGCCGTTCTTGCCGTTTTTCTTTGGCTCGGCTTTTTCAGCGTCTGCGTCGGCGGCTGAGTCGGCTGCTTCTGCTACCTCTTCAACGGCTGCTTCTTCAGAATTATCATTTTCAGAAGAGTCTGCAGTGTCATTTGCAGCCTCATCAGCGATAGCCTCTTCAGCGTTTTCCGCTTCTGCATTTGCAGAATCTTCCGACTTAGAAGCGTCTTTTTTCGAGCCAATGAACGGAATTGCTGAGAGCAATGATTCTTCACTAGCGTTCTTGTCGCCGTTATCATTTGCGAGCTGAGGGTCAGGAGTCGAGAGGAACATGAGCTCGGTGTCTTCAAGAACCTCTTCTGCCAAGCTCAAGCAGTTGTCGCCGATGCGCTGCAACGCGGTGAGAATCTCTGGATAAACATCCACCAGCTCCTCGGCGCATTCCTTTTTCTTCCAGCGCTTCAGGTGGTTTTTGCCAGAACGCTTGATGATTTTGTGATATTTCGTCATGTCGAACACGACGGTTTCTGCCAGGCCTTTGTCTTTCTCAACGAGAGCTGTGATCACGTTGTCATAGGCTTGCGTCATTACGCGGAAAATGCTTTCGACTTCGGCCTTGCCTTCTTCCGAGAACGTAACTTTGCCGTCAGGATGGCTCGCCGCGATTTCAGCAACTTCAACGAGACGCTCAGCAATTCTTGAGACGTCGTTGTTGATAGAAAGAAGGCTTGCGATGTGTTCCGACTGCTTCTCAGTCACAGAAGTGCCCGCTAGAAGCGCTGCAATGTAGGCTGAAACGTGACGCTGAATGCCACCAACTTCGCGGCCAGCCTCTTGAACCTCGAAAATGCTCTCGCGTCTGTTCGGTCCAACAAGCGCAACGCGCATCTGCTTCGCCATCTCGCCAACCATTTTTCCGCAGCGCTCAAGTTCCATTGAAAGCAAGTGCATTGCAGCAACTGGCTGGTTGAGAACCGCATTGTTGAGGAAGATTGGCAGAATGTCGCCCTTTTCAGCAGTTTCGTCTTTTCCAGGAATAATTGCCATAACGATACTAACAAGCACACCGATAAATGGCAGCCAGAAAATCGTGTTTGTTACGTTAAAGATTGTGTGTGCATTCGCGATTTGACGAGGCAAAACGACCAGCGGGTCACCAGGTGTGATTGCCATGATTAGCGGCGCGTAGAATGGAATCAAGAACATGAACACAACCGAGCCGATTGTCTTGAAAAGCGTGTGTGCGATTGCAACTCGTTTTGCGTCTTTCGACTGTCCAATGCAAGCGATGAGAGCTGTGATTGTGGTGCCGATGTTGTCGCCGAAAAGAATTGGCAGCGACTGTGCCAAAGTGAGCGTAGTGTTGCCGTCAGGACCTGGTGTTGCGGCAAAGCTCTGCAAAACTGCAACCGTCGCCGACGAACTCTGTACAACAAGCGTCATGCCCGTGCCAACAAGAAGACCCAGCACAGGAATGTTCTTCACGGCATCTATCATTTCCAAGAAGACGGGGCTCGAAGCCAGCGGCCCCATGGCGTCTCCCATGTATTCAATTCCCAAAAACAAGATGCCAAACGCCATGATGCCCATGCCGATGTTCTTGATGTTTTCCTTCTTAAAAACGAAGTAAATAAAAAAGCCGATAAAAATTATCGGCATGATGTAATCGGTTAGTTTAAAAGCTACGATTTGGGCTGTGATTGTAGTGCCAATTGATGCACCAAGAGCAACAGAAATGCCCTGACGAAGAGACATTAGTCCCGCTGAAACGAAACCAACGACCATAACAGTTGTTGCTGATGAACTTTGAAGAAGCGCAGTGACCAAAGTGCCTGCAAGAACACCCATGACAGGGTTTCGAGTCAAGAAGCCCAGCACTTGCTTCATTTTGTCGCCTGCGGCCTTCTGAAGTGAGTCGCTCATTGCGCTCATTCCGAACAAAAAGAGCGCCAAACCTCCAAACAGGGCAAAGCCTGTAGCGAGATATTCGTTCACCTATTCCTCCCCCTCACCAGGATCTATGTTGTATAGGTCCAGGAACGACTTGCGAACTTTTTCCGCAGTTTCCTTTCGAATTTGCGACTCACGAGTCAAGTCGCCACGAATTCGGAAGTATTCCCAAACTAATAATACGAGCAAGATAGATTCTATAATTAAATAGGAAAGAATTGCGCCATCTAGTCCCTCAAATCCAATGAGTAGCCACGGAATAAAGAGCGAAAAGCCGAACGTGACGCAGTAAAGCGTGGTCACGTCTTTTTGGCGGCGCATCACGGTGATGACCTGGTAGACGAAATCGATTGCGCAAGTGACGCCGCCGGTCACGATCATGACGTAGGCAAGGCGGCGGTAGGGCTCGAAATCGACGCCGTACATAAAACTCATGACTGGGATGCCGATTGTCGCCATGACAAACCAAGTGCCAACTGTAATCACCACGATAACGAGCATAATTGCTGCGATGAGCAGGTCAAACTTGCGGCGCTTTTTGTCGTCTTGCCAAACGTCAGCCATTCTCAAAATGAGCGGTTTGTAGACAAGCTGACCGATGATGAGAATGCATTGCGCTGGGAAGTAAAGCGCATTAAAGAAGAGCTGCGCATCGTAATTCAGCACGCCTTCCATCATGAGCTTTGGCATGTTCTCGATGACATTGAAAAGGAAAATCGCGATGAACAGCGGGAACGTGATTTTGATGAGCGACCACACGCTCGCGAAGCTGAAATTGTGTGACTTTTCTGTCTCAAGAAGAGCAAGCGGAACGGTCACAACCACAAACGAAACGCCAGCTACAATGGCCATTGCCCAGCAAGCTACGGAAGGTGTGAGCGTGACCAGAAGGAAGAGGCTGAAAAACACCATCGCAAGCACAGAACGAATTGCCTGCGAAATGCCTGCGAGATAGAGCTTGTCGCACTGTTGCAGGCGACCTTCGTAAACGTCAGCCACCGCATCGATGCAGCGATAAATGAGAACCGCGGTCGTGAGCGATGCCATTTCCCCAGTGTAGCCCCTAAATGTGCAGTACCACCAACCGAGCAGAAGCATCGCGATGCAAGTCACCCAACGCGTGACTTGGTAGTCCATGAATGAATGTTCGCGCTTGATGTCGGAGGCTTGGTAGGCGCGAGTGCCGAAGTTGCCGACGAACATCAAAAGCAGCGCCACGACGAACGCCATCGAAATTTGACCAGCTTGCTCAACGCCAACAAGCTGCGTTGAAACCATGGTTACAACTGGGAAAACGAACGACCAGCAACCAGCGCCGACAGAGTTCCAAATGAAGTCGCGCGTGGTTTGATGCGAGCCATATTGCTCTTCCTGGTCGGAAAGACCATCGCCTTTCATCGCACCAACAACGCGGTCAAACCACTGGTTGACCAGGCGCGCTATGAAATTCTGTTTGTGGGGTTTGCTGCTAAAAGCTTTACGTTCATTTCTGAATTTCATGTTTTAGCGGCACCTCTTAGAAAAGCTAAATGTTGGTTGATGTTTAATATAATAAGTCTAATTGAAATCGATGATTTGAGCGCTCTTTTGCGCCAAAGCTACAACAGATGGGCGGAAGATTCGTGGACGAGAATAACTTGGAAGAAACTGAAGAAACAGTGCCTGAGCAGTTTCCGACTAATCCTCGGGTTGGCACCGCAAAATCACACCACAAAGCCACTGCCAGCATGCCTGGCGGCGACAAATACACCGACTTCACAAAGTGGCGCCGCAGAATTTTGGCGATTGCTGGCGTTTTGATTCTCATTTATATTTGCTACATGATTGCAGCGAAAATCAACGTTGGCTCGATGCTCATCGCGCCAAATGCGCCAAGCGTCGAAACTGCAACTGCCGATTTCCAAAAGGCTTCACCTCCCGATTACAACGAGCTGAAATATCTCTCGAACACAGTCGGGGAAAACCCAACTGTAGACCAGGTGAAAGTTGGACGCGTCGTTTCTGGAAGCGACGGTTCTTCCTACCAATGCGAAGCAACCGCATTCGTCACGTTCTCAAATTCGAGCATCACTTCAACTTCGAGATACAGAATTGAATACACCTACAACGGCCTGCTCAACAGCTGGTCGGCAACAAAGACCGAGATTGAATATTCCAACTACACTCCAAACGGAGCTCCTGACGAGGCAAAAATTGATCAAGACGCACTGTCGCTACTTTCGGCCTACGACGAAGATGCAGGCACAGAAATGGCCGACGCTGCAATTTCATCGAGCGCTTCTCTCACTGCAGAAGGCGGCGAAATGCAGGTAACTTTCACGAAGTCGGGCGCGGGCAAATACGGTGCTGACCTCACAAAGACGATGTATTTGCGCATTAAATGGAGCGATGTTTCTGGCTGGGTAGCTGCGGTTGAGCGCGTTCGCACCGAAAACGCTGACCTTGACTCGAGCGTCACCGAGAAAGCAAACAACGCTTCGCAAACTGCATCTCTTGAGCTTTCCGTAAACAGCGGCGACTACGTCTCGCTTTCCGGCACTGTTTCTGGCAACACGCTGACAACTTCCACAACTGCCTACACCATTGGCGGCCAAACAATCACAACCGGAACAGTCACGCTTTCGGGCAACTATTCTGGCTATGAAGGCTCCTACGTCACGCTTTCCGGCAACATTTACGCCAGCGGAAATTCCGTTTCGCTCTCAGTTCAATAGCACAAAAAGGCATGAAAAATGAAGAAATTTAGCGCTATCGCACCTGCGAAAATTAACCTCACGCTCAAAGTCGCCCCTTTGGCGGAAGATAAAAACAAGCACGAAGTCGAAACCGTCATGCAAACGGTTACCCTGCATGACACGCTTTTCGTTTCAATTCCAGAAAACGAAGCCGACGAGCTTGAAGTCGTGAACAAGCGCAACAGGAAAATCAACGACGCCTATGGCATTAAAGAGTCGGGCGTGCAAACTTTCAAAGAAGGAAACCTCGAGGTCAGCATCGTAATCGATGACCTCACTGGCCAGAATTTGAAAATCAACGGTGAAGACAACCTCGTCACGAAGGCATTTTGCGCATGCGCTAAAAAAGCAAATCTCGCAAAAGAGATGCACATCGAAGTTCTGCTCGAGAAAAACATTCCAGCTCAAGCAGGTCTTGGCGGAGGTTCTTCCGACGCTGCTGCCGCGCTTGCAATTGCAAAAGAGCTGTTCGGCTTAAGCGATGATGTCATCGCAGAAATCGCCGCCGAACTCGGCAGCGACATCGCATTCTTCCTCAACGGCGGTCGCGCAAAAATGGCAGGCGACGGCTCCGTCACAACCGAAACTCTCGACTCGCTCAAATGCCCAGTCCTGCTCGTGCGCCCAAACGACGGCGTCTCGACGGCCGAATGCTACGCAAAATTCGACGAGTTAAACGGTGCGATAAATGGGGACGGAGATAAATGTGCAGCCCCGCAAAACGGTGCGATAAATGGGGACGGAGGTAAATTTGCAGCGGCAGAAAATGCCAGCGTAGAACTGCAAAATGATTTGCAGGAAGCGGCTGTTTCTTTGTGTCCTGAGATTAAAGAAGTGCTTAATTTACTGAGCGAGAATTGCGGAAGTAAAAACGTTTTGCTTTGCGGAAGTGGATCTTGCTGCTTCGGGATTTGCGAATCGTTTGATCAAGCAAGAAAACTCGCATCGCTTGCTTCGAAGCAAGGCTACTGGTCACGCGCTTGCAGCTGCGTCAATCTAAAAGGGACACTCAAAAACTAAACCCAAAAGCCAACGCACACCCCTGCCGCTCGCGGCCCAACCAAAAAGCCAAGTGTGATTAAACCACCCAAGAAGCAAGGCTACTGGTCACGCGCTTGCAGCTGCGTCAATCTAAAAGGGACACTCAAAAACTAAACCCAAAAGCCAACGCACACCCCTGCCGCTCGCGGCCCAACCAAAAAGCCAAGCGCGGTTAAACCACCCAATCAACCAGGCAATAAACTGAGACATAGGGTGGTTATTTTCTAGTGATAAATTCTGAGGAATTTGCCACCAAGCCATGGGCAAAGTAAAAAAATGCCGCGTAAGGGGAAATTTACTCTTCTTCGTCTTCTTCGGGAAGTGATTTCGAGTCAGATTCTTCGAGGGCACCTTTGTAGGCATTCATGAAGTTGTCCTTGAAGCCAAGCACGCCTTTTTTCGTGGTTTCGAAATCGCGGCCAGCTTTTTTAACGCCAGCATCGAAAACGTTCGATGCAGTGGCAGCAGCTTTTTTCGCAGTTGGTGTAGCTTTTTCTTTCAGTTCGCCAGCGGTTTTCTTCATCTCGCCCGCAGCTACGACTGCTTTCTCTTTGGCTTTGACGCTTCCAACGGCTGCTTTTTCAGCAACGCCGCCCGAAAGCTTGATTGAAGCGGCTTCGTTTTTCACAGCAAGCACGCCGCAACCACCGTCTTCTTTTTGGTCGGTGGTCATGAGTCGAGCAGTGCCAGTGCCAACACGCATCCCAAGCACAAGTTCTTTTGGAAGCACGCGAACACCAAGGAGTTTGTCGGAGGTTATGCCATCTGAGACGTGCAGCTCTTTGAGCTTGCCACTGTCGGTGCAAACGACGCAGTCAACAACGCCCAGGTCACGGCCGTCTTCACACTGCACATTCATTCCGTCCCACACGAAAGTTTTATTGAGGTTAATGTTGTTTTCTTTGAGGAATGCTTTGCCTTGAGCCTCATAATCGGCATCGATAATGATTGCTTTTTCCTGAAAATAGATTGCGGAAAGAGGCGCAAAAAGGTCTTTTCTTCGAAACATCATAGCTGCGTCGGGGCGTTTTACCAAAACTCCAACGCACACCTTTCCGTCGAAGACAAAAAAATGAACACGACCGACTTTTTTGACGGTCACTTCGTCGTCAGATTCGTCGGTCGTGAGATAGGCAGGTTTGCCAATTAAAATAGAAGTTGTGAAGGCCACAATTATTCTTCTGTAGCAGCCTCTTTTACATATTCAGCAGCTTCTTCTACTGCCTCAGCAACTTCCTCAGCAGCTTCTTTTACTTCTTCAGCTGCGTCGCATTCACAGCTCTGCTCAGCGTTCTTTTTGACCTGCTGTGCAATTCTGTCGCGAGCTGCCTCGATTTTTGCACGAAGCTCATCGTTCTTGTCGCCGAAGTTAACGCCAGCGTTCTCAGCTGCGTTCTTTACATTTCCAACGAAGTTCTCACTAAAGGAGCAGCCTTCCTGGAATTTTCCCTGCAGGGTTGCGAGGCTTTGCTCGCCAAATGATTGTGCCTGATTGCAAGCGTTTGTTGCATATTCAGAAACAAGTGCTCTGTTTTCTTCGCCGTTTCTTGGTGTTAACAGAAGAGCTGCGACACCGCCACCAATGGCACCAACGCAGAGACCTGTTGCGAAAGCTCCAACTTTAGACATTAATAACCTCCTCGATTAGATTGAAGTAATCAAGATTTTAGCACAGCACGCTCGCACTTCACGGATGTGCCTAGTTAGTAACGCATTTGATTTATTGATTGTTAACAGCGAGCTTTTCGATGCGCATCGTTTGGATTCGGTTTCGGCGCATCTTTTCAATTTTGAAAGTGTAGCCTTCGATTTCGAACTCATCCCCCGACTCAGGCACAGAATCAATCTCGTCGAGCAGCCAGCCTGCGATTGTTTCGTAATCTTCCGCTTCTTTAACTGGCCAGCCTTTTAGCTCGGCAAACTTGATTGGACACTTGCCGTCAACGCGCCAAGTTGTGTCGTCAATTTGCTCGATGAGCGCGTCTTCATTGTCGGTTTCGTCCACAATCTCGCCAACGATTTCCTCGACGATGTCTTCAATCGTAATGAGACCTTCTGTCCCGCCATATTCGTCAATGACAATCGCCATTTGGCAGTGTTCTGCCTGCATTTCTTCGAGAAGCGTGATGACGTTTTTCGACTCAGGGACATATTTCGGGCGATACATAAACTTGTCGCATGGCTTTTCGCCGTCGCCGTCAAGAATTGCATCGGTGACATCTTTGAAGTGAACGATTCCCACGATTTCATCGCTGTCGGTGTGGGTAACAGGAAGTCGAGTGTAGCCAGTGCCGCGCATTCTTTCGAGCGCAGCTCTGACAGTTTCCTCGCGCTCAACAGAAATCATGTCGACACGAGGAGTGCATATCTCGCTTGCCACTGTGCTGCCCAGATGCACAATGTCTTGAATCATGCGACGCTGAAGGTCGCTTAAGCTGGATATGTCAACGTCAGATAAAGTCAGTATCGTTTCCGTTAAAAGCGTTTCTCCATTATAACCTAAACAAATTTTGCCGCCTCGATGTAAAATGTTCATGCTATGGCGAACGAAAAAAAGAACAAGGTTGCGGCGCAAGAAGTGGCGTTTTCGGTGCTTTCGGTGGTGCTGGCGTTGGTCGGTTTTATCGTCATTCTCTCGCTGACAATCGCAATCGTCACGATCATCTTGCTCGGGAAATTCTAAATGTGGGCTCGCTTTACATTTGAAGACCTGCGCATCATCGTCCACTACCTCGGGATGTTGCTCATTGGCTCGGCGGCCATCATGCTGCCTTCCGTCGTGACGGCAATTCTTTTTCAGGAATGGAACCCACTGACCCGCTACATCACTTCAATTGGCGCATGCACTGCAATTGGTTCGCTGCTTTGTTTTGTTCAAATTAGCCCGGAAAAGCTCTCGCGCCAGCAGGCTGTGGCCGTTACAGGCTTCGCGTGGCTCGTGCTTTCGGTCGCGGCTTCGTTTACTCTTTATTACTCGGGTCACTACATTCAATACACCGACGCGCTTTTCGACGCGTTTTCCGCATACACAACAACAGGAGCCTCGCTCATCACCGACCTCGACCACCTGTCGAACGCCGACAACATGATGCGCTTCATGATGCATTTCTGCGGAGGTTTGGGCATCATCGTTATCGCGCTGTCGCTGGGCATTTTCGGTCGCGGAACATCGGCGGCACTCTTCACGGGCGAAGGCAGAAGTGAGCACGTCATTCCAAACATCGTTACCGCGACGCGCTTCATTTTACGCATCACAATTCTTGTCGTTTCAATCACGACGGTCATCCTGTTTTTGATTATGATGGCCGACGGACTTGCGCCGACGCGCGCGATTTTGCACGCGTTCTGGATGGCGATTACGTCCTACGTCACCGGCGGCTTTGCCCCGATGAGCGACTCGATTATGTATTACAACTCCATCGCAATCGAAGTCGTTTGCATGTTTGCAATGCTCATCGGCACAATTAGCTACAGCCTCATTTACTGGATTTTCAAGGGTAGGCCGATGATGTTTTTCGACGACATCGAAATAAAAACAGGCTTGATTTGGATCGTCGTCATGACGGGAATTTTTACCGCAAGTGCCCTGCAAAGTAGCTACATTAGCAACCTGCCTGCGCTCGTTCATCGCGGAACTTTCACAATCATCAGTGCGTTCACAACGACAGGCCTCACCGTCATTTCGCAGAACCAACTGAAAACTGTTCTTTCTTCCGGTGCTTTTGTAACGCTTGCGCTCATCATGGCAGTTGGTGGCTCGGCAGGAAGCACCGCTGGCGGCATCAAATTTGACCGCGTGGGCATCATTGTAAAGTCAATTGTTCTCACCGTAAAACAGTCGGTTTCGCCTTCGACCGCGAAAGTTACTTCGGAATATTATCACGTGGGCAGAAAACAGCTCGAACCAACCGTCGTTAAAAACGCAATGACGATTTTCATTTTGTTCGTAATCACCTACACGCTGGGAACTCTTGCTGGAATCACGCACGGCTACGACGCTTCGCTTTCGATGTTTGAAGCCATCGCGCTCACCTCGAATGGCGGTGTAACCTGCGGAATTGCAGTCTCGGGCATGCAAGTTGGACTCGAGCTCATCTACATTTTGCTAATGTGGGCAGGACGTCTTGAGTTCATCGCACTGCTGTCGCTGCTCGCGCAAATCATCGCAAGCTTCCGCCCGAACAGCCACAGGATCACCCGCGACACGAAAAAAACGAGTGTGCTCGACTACCTCGCAAACGATGAAACGCCAAAGCTTTAAAAGGAAAAGACAACATTTATAAATGATTACGTTCGCAGAACATAAAAAAGCAAAAAGCTTCCTTAAGCTTGCGCTAGCATTTTGCCTGGCAGCAGGCCTAATTTTGTCGCTTTCAGGATGCGCACTCGACGCTCCAACCGACACCGGCGGCATCGCTTCAGCTCCAACTGAGACTCCAGAAAACAAGGTCAACCCATCACAGGATGCCGACTCATCGTTCCTCTACGACACATCAATTTCAGAACTGCAAAGCTCGTCAGCAAACATTCTCGACGGGCAAACGCTGCAGATTGAGGGCGAAGTTATTGGCGACATGCGCCACGTTGATTACGACGCCAGCCACTACTGGATCACTCTGCAGTCGAAAGAGAAGGACAAATACAACACCATCACTGTTTATTGCTCGAACGTCACGACTTCGATGATTGACACCTACGGCGCCTACGGCAGGCGCGGCACCACGCTGCAAATTCGCGGCGTTTTCCACATCGCGTGCCCCGACCACGACGGCTTGCCCGATTTTCACGCGGAAAGCACGACCGTCAAAGCGAAAGGCAACACCGTCAACCCGCCGTTTAGCCCCGACGGGCTCACAATTGGAATCATGATGCTGCTCATCGGCGGCGTGATGATTGCGACCTACGCCGTGATGGCGAAGAAAACCAAAGCTGAGCGCACAGAAATCGATGACGAGGACGACGAATAGTGCAGGCGTTTGCAGAAGTCATTAAGCTCGATCGCGGGTTGCCGCTCATTTTGATTGAAGGCAGCGATGCCCCGGTTCGTGCGGAATTTTGCGCTCGCATGTCAAAGAAAAAGCAGGCTCTCACGATTGGCGACAGAATTGAGGTCGCGCTTGAAGAAGGCCTTGATAACGCTGTCATCAATAAAATCTTGAAGCCAAAAACGAAGCTCGTGAGAAACGACCCAGTGAACCGCTCGAAAGAGCAAATTCTTGCAGCCAACTTCGACAGAATTGCAATTTGTGTCGTTGCAGCCGAGCTTAACTTTAACCACCTCTGTCGCGTGACCGCAGTCGCAAAAAATGCTGGTGTTCCAGTGGATCTCATTCTCACAAAATGTGACCTCGGTAGCCCAAACCTTTCCGAAATCAGCGAAATCAAAAACGCTTTCGAGCACATCTACCTCGCGAAAATCGACGGCCTTTCCGCCACCCTCTCCCGCCTGCCAAATGGGGACGGAGGTGAATTTTCCTGCGGCAAAAATGCAGCGGAAATTGGGGACGGAGATAATTTTTCTCGCGGCAAAAATGCAGCGTCAATCGGGGACGGAGGTGAATTTGCACCTGCGGAAATTGGGGACGGAGGTAAATTTTCGACAGAGCCTGTTGCGCTCGAAGAGTTGTTCGCGGGCAGTCGCACGACGATTTTGATTGGTAAATCGGGTGCGGGGAAATCGTCGCTCATTAATGCGATGGCTGGCGAGGAAGTTTGCAAGCCTGGCGAGGTGCGCGAGTTCGATGACAAAGGACGCCACACCACTGTTTCACGTGAAATAGTTGTCGTCAATGCCGGAAAACCTTCGGAAAAACGAGTCGTCGACATGCCTGGCGTTCGCTCGATTGGCATGATTCATTGCGAAAAAGGCATTCGTGAAACGTTCCAAGAAATCGAAGAAGCGTCCCACAATTGCAAATTCCGCGACTGCACACACAATCAAGAACCTGGTTGCGCGGTTAAAGCGACAGTGAGCGAGCGCTCGCTAAAAAGCTACCACGAACTCGTGAACGAAAACGACCAAAACTCAAATCCTCAGTTCCGCTAGCGGGGCAATTGCGCTAGACATTGCGCATTTACGACAGGCAACCAGTTGTGAAAACAGCTGCCGTTTTTACCTTTAAAAAAGCTACAAAACTTCGTAAATACGAAATTGCGTAAATACGAAGTTTTCCATCAGAAAAGCATTCGGGTGATTGTGCTAACTGGGAAGCACTGAACAACGCCGACTTAATGCATGCAAGATTCAGAAATGCCCGCTAAACAGTGGTAGCATATGAGTATTGTGAATTTACGGGAGCAACGCGCGGCGGCGCATTTGGTAGGTTTCAAAAAATTGGCTCCCAAGCAGGCGATTCGAAAGGGAAACATAATTGATAGCGGCGATTACTAACGCTTTGATGCTGATTGTTCAGCCATGCTACGACCTCACCGGCAACTGGTGGATAGCAATTCTTCTTTTTACCCTCATTACAAAAGTCATTTTGTTCCCAATGTCACTTTGGTGCCAGTGGAACTCGATTGTAATGGTCAAACTCATGCCGGCGCTCAACCGCCTGAAAGTGAAATACTACGGCGACAAAGAGACAATCGGCGAAAAGCAAAACGAGATGTACAAAGAAAAGCATTACCACCCAATGCTTTCGCTCATCCCGCTTGCGGTGCAAATCCTCATTCTGTTCGGCCTCGTTGACGTCATTCACGTCATCACCGACAACGGCGCACCTGGCACAGAATTTTTGGGCCTCATCCCAAGCGAAGACGGCTGAATGTCGTGGATTATGCCAGTGCTAGCCTGCCTTTCGGCGGTAGCCATGGGCTTCGCGCAAAACCGCATCAACCCACTACAAAAAGAACAATCAAAAGCAGAAAAGAACATGACAAACGGCCTTTCCATTGGCCTTTCTTTATTCCTGGGCATCTTCGTCGCTGCGGGCATGTGCTTCTACTGGATTGTCTCGAACCTCTCGGCAATCATCATTCAGGCACTCTGCAACATTTGCATCAAGCCTAAAAAGTACATCGATTACGCCGACCTCGAAGAAAGCCGCAAAGAGCTCGAAGAACTCGAGTCAATCGACGGCAAAGAGAAAAAGAAATGGTGGCAGAAAGACCCGCTGGCCAAGCGCGAAAAGCAGGACTACAAAAAGTTCCTCAAAGTCGTGGACAAGCACATCGTTTTCTATTCGGAAGGCAGCGGCTTTTATAAATATTTCAAAGGCGCAATCGAGCACCTGCTGAAGCACTCGAAGGGCAACATTCACTACATCACGAACGACCCGAACGACCAAATTTTCGAGATTGCCAAGCAAGAGCCTCGAATTCGCCCCTACTACATCGGGCAGAAAAAGGCCATCACGCTCATGATGAAGATGGACGCCGACGTGTGCGTTCTCACGCTCGAGGACTTCGACAACTACTACATCAAGCGCTCCTACATTCGCGACGACGTGGAATACATTTTCTTCTTCCACCACATGACCTCGACTCACATGGTCGCTCGCAAAGAGGCATACGACAAATTCGACACAATCATGTGCGTTGGCCCTCATCACAATGCAGAAATTCGCAAGCGCGAGGAAATGTATAACTTGCCAGAAAAGAAGCTCGTGAACTGCGGCTATCCTCTGATTGACGAGGAAATCGAGGCGTTTGCAAACCTTGAATCGGAAAACGATCGCCCAACAATTCTCATCGCTCCTTCATGGCAAGAAGACTGCATCCTCGACAGCTGTATCAACGAAATGATTGATGCGCTTCTTGGCCGCGGATGGAAAATCATCGTGCGCCCTCACCCAGAATACACAAAGCGCTACGCCGCAAGGTGGAAGGCTCTGCAGGCAAATTATGCGCACGTCTCCGCTGAAGAACTTTACTTCGAGCAGGACTTTTCTTCCAACAAAACAATCTTTAGCTCCGACATCATCATCACCGACTGGTCGTCAGTTTCAGTTGAATTTGCTTTCTCAACTTGCAAACCTGCGATTAGTGTTGACACAAAGATGAAAGTCCAAAACCCTGATTGGGAAGAGCTTGGAATTGAACCAACTGACATTTCGCTTCGTGACAAAATTGGCAAGTCGATGAAGCCTGAAGAGCTCTCGACCCTTGGTGACGTTGTTGCCGACATGCTCGAGCACCAAAGCGAATGGCACTCCGAGCTAGAAAAACTCAGAAGCGAGACGATTTACAACATCGGTCATTCCGCTGAAATTGCAGGCGAATTCCTGCTCGAAGAGGTGCTTCGCAAGCAAGCAGAAAAACAACTTGAGAAGGAAGGTGAATAAAATGGCACGCAAAAACATTCTTCTCAAGAGACTCGCGCTTGTTGCATTTGACGTTGTAGCTTGCCTGATTCTTGCGCTCACAACGCTGCCTGTCATGACAAACACCGCTTCGGCCTACGTCGACCCATCGGTCATGACCTACACAATCCAGGCGCTCGCGGGCGTGGCAGTCGCGCTTTCCGCAGTGCTCGGCGTCGCTTTCCGCAGAACAAGAAAGAAGCTCGTCAAGCTTTTGGGAATCGACGAGAACGCTGGCAAAGAAGTCGACGCGACATGGTGCCGCATCGACGAGAACGGCAACCCTGTTCAAGAAGAAGGCCAGCCAGAATACGAAGAAGCCAAGAAAAAGGCACTCTTTATTAAGAAGGAAAAAGCAGCAAAGAAAGAAGACAAGGGCTTGAAGCCAAAGTGGTTCCGCCGTCTCATTTTGTCTCTCATCGTTGTGGCGTTTGGCGGCTTCACACTTGGCATTGTCGCGCCATATGAAATCGTTGCTGGTGCAG
Source organism: Phoenicibacter congonensis (assembly GCA_030530045.1). GTDB lineage: Bacteria > Actinomycetota > Coriobacteriia > Coriobacteriales > Eggerthellaceae > Phoenicibacter > Phoenicibacter congonensis_A. The sequence continues at coordinate 9,838 of JAUMVS010000007.1, read as the reverse complement.
GCAACTCTTTGAGCTTCACGCTGAGCGACATCGCAGCGCCAATGGCAATCGCAACTGCAATCGTGGTTGTCGCCGTGGCGTTCGTCCTCTCGCTCTTTAGAGGCAAAGTCTTCACATTCCTGCTCGCAATCGCATTCGCCTTCAGCCTTTGCCTTTACGCGCAAGCGATGTTCATGAACACAGGCCTGCCAATCGCCGACGGCCGCGAAGTCGACTTCTGGGGCGACTACGGCAACATGATGATTATGTCGGCTATCGTTTGGGCGGTGCTCATCGTTGGCCTCGTCGCGCTTTCATTCTGGAACCGCGCCCGCTTCCAATTCATCGCGGCGGCGCTTTCAATCGTCATCATCTTCGTGCAGGCTGTTGGCGTGGGAAGCCTTTTCGCCAACCAAGACAGCAACCGCAGCTATTCCGACGAGCTTGGCCCAGTTCAAGTTTCAGAAGACGGAATGAATGAAGTAGCAAGCAAAAATAACGTCATTATGCTGGTGCTCGACAACTTCGACATCAAGACGATGGACACAGTCATGCAGCAGTTCCCTGACGCGCTGAGCGAGTGGACTGGCTTTACCTATTTCCACAACACAGCTGGCGTCATGATTCCAACGAACAACGCAATTCCATATCTTCTGACTGGTGTTACACCGGAAGACGGCGAGGATCTCGTGAACTACCGCGAGACACGTTACTCGCGCTCGACCTATTTGAAGGAACTGCACGACTCAAACTATTCAGTCGGAATTTACACGCCTGACCTGCAAACTAACAGCATGAGCGAGGCTGAAAAGAAAGAACTCATTGCTTCGAACACAATGAACATTCATCCTTTGAGCTCGATGACAGTTAACACTGAAAGTGCTGTTAAAGAGCTGCTGAGAGCTTCGCTTTACCGCGACATGCCATGGGTAGCGAAGGCACGCTTCCGCTTCTACACCGACGACATCAACAAGGCAGTTGTTGCCTATAGCTCCGACGGCTCGCCAGCTGACACATTGCACGTGACCGACGACTTGAGGTATTACCAAAACCTACAGTCGAACCCGCTCACCATTGATGATCGCGGCTACAATGGCGCCTATCGCTTCATCCACCTGAACGGCGACCACATTCCATACACACTTAACGAGAATGTCGAGCCTGTTGCTGAGGGAGAGTCAGACGAGCTAACGCAGGCCCGCGCAGCAATCAAGATTGTTGATGAGTACATCAAGCAGCTCAAAGAGCTGGGCGTCTATGACGACGCGACAATCATCATCACTGCCGACCACGGCGATTGGCATTCGAGAGCGACACGCGAAGAATTCACCTATTCCACGAACCCAATCATGTTTGTGAAGAAGAGCGGCAGCAACAGCGGCCTCACCGTGAGCGACGCTGCGGTCAGCCAGTCACAGCTGCAAGCAACCATTTTGGCAGCGATGGGTCAGGATTACTCGAAATATGGCAAGACACTGCTCGAGGACGACCCAAGCATCGACAACCGCACGTTCTACATGATTCAAAGCGACGGGCATTACTCCTACGAAATGTGGAAATATCTCATCACCGGCGAAGCGACCGACTTCTCGAACTGGAGCTACACCGGCATCACAATGACCGGCGGAAAGTCATAACCACAATTGCTTTCAAGAACAACTAACTGAAAAGAAAAAGCCTCGGGGAACGGGGCTTTTTCTTTGCTCGCCAACACAAAGCTAATTAGTGAATCTTCGCAAACGAGTTTGTAAAAAGCCTTATGGAGCCGTTGTAATTAACTTGGCTTACTCCTACAAGAAAACACCCAAAGCGCAAGCCCTGGGTGTTTTAAAAGATTTATCAATCGCTCGAGGGCTGACCACTCAATCGCCCAAAGCTACTAGGTAAAACGACTAAGCCAGAAGCATCTCGTCGTTGGTGAGTTCTTCGCCAGTTTTTGCGTGGAAGAGATTGACGAGGTCTTCGGTCGTCATGGTGTCGCGCTTGTCTCCAGAGACGTCAGCAATGAAATGACCCTCATGCATAACGAGCGTGCGCGTGCCGTAATGCAGCGCGTCATCCATGTTGTGCGTAATCATGATTGTCGTGGTGTTGTTCATCTTGACGGCGTTGCTCGTCATCTCAAGAACATTTTTCGTTGCCTCAGGGTCGAGCGCTGCCGTGTGTTCGTCAAGAAGCAAAAGCTTCGGCTTGCCAATAACAGCCATGAGCAGGCAAACTGTTTGGCGCTGCCCGCCTGAAAGCGAGCCAACTTTCACATCCATGCGCTTCTCAAGACCAATGTTGAACTTTGCGAGCGTGTCGTGGATGTACTCGCGCTTCTTTTTCGCCATTGCCAGCCCAAGAGGGTTGCGATGCGTCGAGCGACCGAGCGCAAGAGAAATGTTCTCAGCAATTGTTAGGTTTGGAGCCGTGCCTTTCAGCGGGTCTTGGAAGACGCGAGACAAATCGCGCGAGCGACGATAGTCACGCTCGAACGTGACGTCTTGCCCATCGATTTCAATCTTGCCAGCGTCAGGCATGACAGTTCCAGCGATGCAATTGAATAGCGTCGACTTGCCGGCGCCATTAGAGCCAACGAGGCACACAAATTCGCCCTCGTTCATCTGCAAATTCAAATTCTGTAAAGCGCGATGCTCAATCGCCTGCCCCTTGTTGAAAGTCTTGGAAAGCCCCTGGATAGAAAGGATTTGTTTAGTCATTGTCGCCCCCTTTCAGTTCCGCGGAAGCAGGCGCAGCAACAATTCCTGCCATCGCATGCTTCTTCGTTTTGTGATCGTTCATAAACGAACGAACCGCAGGGAAAGCCATGAAGCTGCCAACGATGATGGCACTAATGAGCTTGAGCGCATTAGCGTCGAGGTTCACGCCGACGGCAACTTGAATGATGATTCTGTAAACGACCGAGCCCACGACGGAACAAATGATGCCCGAAGTGACGCCACGTTTTCCGCCGAAGACTTCACCAATGATGACGCTTGCCAAACCAACAAGCACCATGCCTGTGCCGCTCGTCATGTCGGCAAAGCCCTGGCACTGGGCAAGAATTCCACCGGTCAGCGCAACAAGCGCATTACCAAGAGCAAGGCCGCCAATTTTGTAGAGGTCAACATTAATCGAGCTTGCCGCACTCATCTGCTCGTTGTCGCCAACGGCACGCATCGCAAGGCCGCTTTCTGTCTTGAAGAAATAAATGAGCAGAGCCACAACAATTGCAACGATGATGATTGTAAAAATGCATTTCGAAATGTCGATTGGAGCAATCGTTCCTGCAGCAACAGGCAACTGGGTTTCCGCGGAAGACGGAAGGCCTGGAAAAAGATTCGTGTGAATGATGTCGTAGAGCTTGTTCACACCAAGCAGGCTCACATTTGGCGAACCCAAGACGTAAACATTAATCGAATAAAGCCCGGTAGATGTAATGATTCCAGCAATGAGCGGGTTAATGCGTGCCTTAGTTGCAAGAATGCCGGTGATCGAGCCAACCGCAGCACCAGCCAGAGCCCCGCAAATGAGACCGAGCGCAGGTTGTCCTGCCACAGTAAACACCGCCGAGACAGCCATTCCCAAACAGAACGAGCCGTCGACAGTCATGTCGGCCATGCCCAAAACTCGAAATGTTACAAAAACACCAACGGCTAGCAGGGCATATTCAAAACCCAGCGTCGTCGCATCAAACAGAATAGAAAGGCTCATTCGAAATCCTCAAAAATCGCTGCTTTAAAAGCAAAGTTAAAAAATCAAACACTAAGAGTTTAAACTAAACGAGATATTTGCCCCACTTGCGCATGGCTTTCGTGAAGCAAGTGTAGTGATGTGTGTTGTGAGCATCGCTCGCGATGTAGGAATAAAGCCCAGCTTTAAACATTTGCTTGGCGGGTTTCAGCGCGCCACCCGTGCGACCGTCCTCGACAAATTCGGCGCTCGCCTGCAGCTTGCAGCCCATGTCGAAAAACTGCTCGGCAATTGAAGTGTCTCTCTGAATTGCGCCAAAGCGCTCGGGGTGCGCAATGATGACATCAAGACCCTGTTCAAACAGGTCATAAATCAAATTCGTGACTTGCGGCATGTCGCTCGATTTGAATTGATAGGAAAGCTCAAGCAAAAAAGTTTTGCCGTCATCGAAGCAGAAGCGCTTCGCGTTCTCAAACCCCAACACTTTTAGCTTGTCATAGGCCACTTCCCAACCCATGTGAACTGGGAAATCGCCAGCGGCCGCCTTGAAAGTCTCAAATGCAGCAAGCATTTTCTGCTCATCGAAATAGGGATTTCGCACATGCGGCGTGCACACAATTTCGTTGATGCCAGTCGCCTTCGCGCACTCAAGCATTCGCATGCTCGCCTCGAGGTTCGGCGCTCCGTCGTCAACTCCTGGCAATATGTGGCAGTGCATGTCTAGCATGCGCTGCTACTTCTTTTTCTCAATCTTTTTGCCAGTTTGCGCGTTGTAGTAGTTGTAGTAGTATTCGTCGTCGGTCTTTTCGCTGTAGTTCTCGCAAATTCCAAGCACGTTTGCGCCAGAAATCGAGAGCTGTTCATAGGTCTTCTGCAAAGTCTCGCGTTTGACCAGGTTCGAGCCTTCAACGATTACAACGCCGTCAGCCACGTTTGCGATGACAGAAGAGTCAACGAAGTTCGACGCAGGAGGCGTGTCGATGACGATGAAGTCAAACTGCTTTTTGAACTCATCGATGAGAGCTTTGAACTTGCGCGAAGAAACTATGCGAAGTGGGTCGATGATGTTGACCTCGGAATCGAGGAAGTAAAGATTCAAAACGCTCGTCTTCTGGATGACCTCAGCAGGCGTTGCCTCGCCGCGAAGCAGCGCATGAATGCCGCGACCTGGACGCATTGTCAAAAACTTCGAGAGCGTTGGGCGGCGCATGTCGCCTTCTATCAGAAGCGTGCGCATGCCGGTGTTCGCAGCGGCCTGCGCCAAAAACATGCTGATAGTGCTCTTGCCCTCATTTGGAACGCTGCTCGTCACAGCAACAGCTTTGAACTCGTGGTCGCTTTCCATGAAACGAATGTTGCTATAAAGCGTGTTCGCCGCGTTTTTGAGCCCCGCGGAACTCCTTGGCAGCGAAGTCTTTTTCTGCACCTTCTTCTCTTTGTTAAACATTATTTGCCTCCCTTGCTGTCAACTCTTGGGAATTGCGCAAGCAATGGCAAACCAAGAAGTTCGGCGGCTTCTTCGCCGGAACGAACGCGAGTGTTAACGAGATCCATGACGATAATCCAAGCAATCGCGAGGAAAAGCCCTGCTAGGAAGGCAACTCCTGTGTACATGAGGCGAGGCGGGCCGCTCGGCGCACTTGGCGTGTAGGCCTCGTTCACAACGTTGACGCTCTCGACACCCATGACTTCGCGAGCAACCTGGTCGGTCGTTTTCGCAATTTGGTTAGCGACCTTGACGCATCCGTCAGGCTTTTCGCCCGTAACCGAAACGGTAACAATTCTGTTCGTGGTCGCGCTGCTGACCGAAATCTTGTAATCGGCCAAATTCTTCATGCCCAGCGCACTGGCAACATCGTTTTGCACGCGCGAACCTTTAACCAGCTCGGCAATGTCGTTTGACATCGACTGGCCCGCTTGCAGGTCGCTGCTCGTGATGTTCGACTGATTGTCGGCCGACTGCGTTTTCGAAAGTACATAAAAAGAAACGCTTGCGGTGTAGGTGTTATTCAGCGCCAAAAATGACCACGCGCCAACAACAAGCGCGAAAAGCACCGGCAAAGCAATCACCAGCTTGATGTGCTTTTTGATTAACTCTAGCAGCTCTAAAAGTGTCATTAAACTACGTCCTTCTCTAGTTTATTTGCGATGCTGTTATTCATAAATTGTATTTCAACACATAATTTAGCGATATTCCGTCAAAGTTGGATTTGTCTCAATCTCAAGCTTGTCACCGAAGTCGGCAGGCACCTCTAAATCAAAGGTAATAACGGAAGTTTCCTCAGGCTCGGTGCTGATTGTGCCAAGCGCAAACAGCTGACGCCCTTCCTGCGTGTATTCAGTGCCAGCGTTTTGCTTGTTGACTTGCATGTTCGTAATTTTGCCGCCACTCGGCGCAAAGACATAGAACCACGGCGCAATGTTACCAGGGTCGCCGCCAACGCCCATGATGTAGGTTCCGCCCGTGCTAGCCTCACTTTTCGTGACGGTGTTTCGCAGAAGAACGGTGATTTTGTAGGTCGTGTCGCTCGTCTTTTGAATTGAGAAATCTTTATCAAGCCACCAACCAAGCTTGCAAGCACTACGCACACCGCAGAAAATGCCAAGCTTGTTTTGACTGGTCGGCGCACTGAGCGACGCACTCGCGCCAAGCGCTTCCATCGTTGTTTGTTCACTTGCGTCAGCCATGTATGCCATGAACTCACGATTCTCAATCGAATTAGGAAGAGTCATCGCAAGTTTAAAAATGGTTGATGTGCTCAAATTCTCGAACAGCTTGTCGAACGCCATGGAGGCCGCTTCCGCAAAAATTGCATCAGCTTTTTCATTGTCGGCGCTAGTCGCATTCCCCGAGAGATATTTCCAATAAAGATCGTGCTGCAAAACCTTGGTGGCGTTAGTGCCGTCCAGGGTCGTGCCGTCGCTCAAAGTGATTGCTCCCACAACCTCCAAAACTTCTTGCACCATCGAAGGTGAAAGGCTAATAACGCCGTTTAGCTGCTCGCCGTGTTTTTCGGAATAGGCCTGCAACCACACTTTCGCGCTGTTCGGGAAGTGCGCGTCATAACCAGTGTCAAGGTTATAAGTAACACTCAACGGGTAAATCGCATTATCGAGGTCGGTCGGCGGAATTGCACTCGTGCGAGGAACATCCAAGACATCAGAACCAGCGGAAAAGTCGCCAAGCTCAATCTTGCCGTTCGTGACGCTGATGGTGCCCATGCTTCCAGGGTAGCCACCAGTTGAGCGCATTTCGGCAGTGTTTTGCGCAACCAGGAGATATTTCCTGTTGCCCGCGCTACCCAGCATTTTTTCAATCTCGGTAGCGTAATTTGCAACCGCGTTCACGATTTCTTCGGTGCCTGAAAGCTTGTCAATCACAGGCGAAACCTGCGAAGAAATTTGCGCAATGTGGAAATTGTTTGCAGCTTCAATGTTTGAAATCGCCGACGAAATCTCGGAGGCGTTATTCCTCACAGGCGTCACAATCGCGTCCACTGCCTGATAATTAATTGTTTTGTCGGCGCTAATGAGCGTTCCAGCGCCTGTGTTCGCGAGACTTTCGCACACAGGTGAGAGCCCTTTATCAAACACGATGGCCGCGCTTGCAACAACAGTTTTCGCGTTGTTAATATCGCTTCCAATCACAGGAAAAACGCTGAAATAGGTCAGCGCAGGCGAGTTTAGAGAATCTTGAACCGCCTTCAAATTTGAAGATGCCGCCGAAACCGAGTTGCTGGCCGCGGCAAAATCGCCTGACATAAATGAACTCTCAACCGCTTTCAAGTTAGTGTTAAGTTCACTTGCACTCGATTTAATTGATTGCGCTTGAACAAAAGCAAGGCCGCTCATGATGCCTGTCAACACAACGAACACTGCCACCACTGCAATCGCAACGTTTCGAACTGTGTGTTTTTTCTTGTTCTTGCGCTTTTTGCGCACGCGAATTACATTCGGGTCATCGTGAGAACTATTAGCGCCTGCGCCCACACCAGAAGAATTAGCGCCAGCGCTCAAGTTCGCATAGCCCGCAGAGTTTTTCTCAACAGTCGCGTCAGTAAAAGTTGCCCTAGTTCCAGCCGAAACAGAACCTTCTCGCCCGTCAGCATTGCCGTCGCCTGACATCACAACATCGACGTCGGATTCGGAATTAAACAGCGCATCCCAGTCTTCCTGGTTAGAAAATGAATTTGCGGCCGAGTCTAAATAGGAATCACGCCCCTCACCAGCCAACTCATCCGAGTCGTTTAGCGATGGCGTCCAGTTATTAGCGCCGTCAAGGTGCGACGCTTCATTATTTTGCTTTTTATGTTTCATAAATCCTTCCAATGCTGACCGCAAAATTTATGCAAACAAAACCGCAAAGTGTTCAAAATGTTTGTTTTTTGTTCTTTTCCGAAAATATTAACCGAAAAGTGGGGAATAGCCCCCCCCCCCACAAATGTCGATGCTATGTATAAAAGCAGTGGAAAATGATAGGTTAGGCTTATTTCTAGCGAACTCGCTCATTAAAAATCTTTAAGGTGGTTAAAGGTTTGGCGTGCTTTTTGCTCGAAACGGAAAACTTTCAGAGTAACATTTCTCAAACAAGTTGAAGGCACAACGACTTATGCGTTCATTTTGGAAGAGATTAACCCCCATCTTTGAAAAGTCCCATTAAAGTCCCTCTTCATTTTCAATTTTAGATTAAAAGTGTTTAAAACACTTTTTTGTATTCAATTAACTGAGTAATTATTGGTTGAGCGGTAAAAGGATTGTTTAGTTAATGAAAAACGTTGCGGTAGTTGATGTGTCTTGCTTCTCTAAACATGAGTTCTCATGTAATTCAAAATGTCTTCCTCTCGTGAAGCGGTCTTAAGGTCGGTGGAAGAAAAATGCAAGCTGACGCAACAATCGCGCTAGGCGGCTGCGACACCCAAGCAAACGAACCTCCCACGGCACAAAAAGAAATCACCTGTCAAATTCTTGAAGATTCATTTAGCTACGAGGTCATAAAAGGCGACCCAACCTTGAATGTTGGCGTTGAGGAACGCCGAGAGGTGGCAGAACTAGACGCCGCTGGCAAACTCGAACCAAATCTAACAGAAAACGGAATTCCGAATGACGTTTTGGCAAAGCTTCTGCCAGGCGACGATGTAATTGAACTAGCAGCCCCAAAAGTTGCTGGCGGAGCATTTTATCAATTCATCAAGCGACTCTTTGACATTATTTCATGTGGACTCGCTCTAATAATTCTTGCAATCCCAATGCTGATTATTGGCATAAGAATCAAGGCAGAATCTCCCGGTCCTGTTATCTATGCGCAACGCCGAGTTGGCAAAGACGGAAAAATATTCGATGTTTACAAATTCCGCTCGATGTATATCGATGCCGAGGCTCGCGGCGCTCAATGGGCGCAAGGCGACGACCCTCGAGTTACACCATTTGGCAAGGTTATGCGCAGAACACGCATGGATGAAATTCCTCAATTTTGGAACATCGTTAAAGGAGACATGTCGCTTATTGGTCCACGACCAGAGCGCCCTGCATTTTGCGAAGAGTTTGAGAAAAGAATTCATGGCTGGCACTACCGCACAACTGTGAGACCAGGACTTTCAGGCCTTGCACAAGTCACAGGCGGCTATGATTTATTACCTAAAGAAAAAGTAATTCTTGATTTGGAATACATCGAAAACAGAAGCTTAAGCATGGATTTTTAAGTCATTCTAAAAACGCTTGGAATTGTCACCACTGGCGAGGGGGCTAGATGAGCGATTTACTCTTACCCGAGTACAGCGTTCTCATGTGTGTTTACAAAAACGACAAGGCCGAATATCTCGCCCTTGCCGTTTCTTCTATGCTTTCACAAACGGTAAAACCACATGACATTGTTATTGTCTGCGATGGCGAACTTACCCCTTCCCTTGACGAAACTCTGGACAGACTGATTGCACACCAAGATACAAACATAACAGTTGTCCGGCTCAATGAGAACCACGGACTCGGGTATGCTCTCAACTATGGTCTTCCAAAATGCCAGTGCGATATAGTCGCTCGCATGGACTCTGACGACCTATCTCGACCTGACCGCTGCGAAAGACTCCTATCTAAAATGACAAAAGAAAATCTAGATTTAGTGGGTGGGGCCATAGAAGAATTTAACCATGAACCAGGTGACATGGGTGCAGTACGCATGCCGCCACTA
>JAUMVS010000129.1 GCA_030530045.1 Phoenicibacter congonensis | reverse complement strand
GCTGCGGAATTCTTTTGCAGACCGAAGATGCAGTCCAGGTTCGTTTGCAGCGTCGGGGTTCCCGCTTCTCGTCAGAGAAGCTGAACAAAAAATATCTCTGACACCAATGCAAATGATGTAATTCTGCCAGGTAGATACCGCAAGCGCATTCTGCACGATAGAATTTAGGGAACGCGAAAGAAGGAGTGCGAAATGAAATTAACTGCTTTAATCACTGGCGCATCGAGCGGGCTTGGTGCGGAATTTGCGAGAATGTATGCTGAGGAAGGCTTTAATCTGGTTCTTGTTGCAAGAAGAAAAGACAGGCTCAAGGCGCTTAAAAAGGAAATCGAGGGCAATTACGATTGCAAGGTTTGGGTTTTCGAACAAGACCTCTCAAAGAAAAATGCTGCAAAAAATGTTTATGAATTCACCGAATCTAACAAAATCAAAATTGCTAGCCTTGTGAACAACGCTGGCTTTTCTGACTTTGGGAATTTTTGGGAGAACGACGAAAAGCGCCAACGCGAACTAATGCAAGTCAATGTCGTTACGCTCGTTGAGCTAACACGCCTTTACCTGCCAGAAATGATTAAGACAGCAAATGGCTCTATTTTAAACATCGCCTCTGTCGCTTCCCTTTGCGCAGGCCCAAAAATGGCGCTCTACTTCGCATCTAAGGCGTTCGTTCGCAGCTTCAGCGAGTCTCTGACAGAAGAACTCGAAGGAAGCGGAGTTACAGTCACTGCAATTTGCCCTGGTCCAATCAAGACTGAATTTGAGGAAGTTTCGGGTATGCAGGGCCAATCAAAAATGTTTACGCTGTTAAGAGCAACCACACCAAACAAAAATGCTAAGACAGGCTTCAAGGCACTCAACAAAGGCAAGGCACTTGTCTATTGCGGCGGAATTGGAAAATTCATGAACATTGGAACGCGTCTTCTTCCAAGAAGAACCTGCGCCAAAATCGCCAAATACATCAACAGCTAATTTATCTCTGACACCAATGAAAATGAATGCCCGACCAGGGAGAAATTTGTCCTTTCAGGTGCAAAAAGCGAGAGCGAAAATCATCTCCGTCCCCAATTTACACCCTGCGAAAATAGAAAAAACGCTAGAGCCAAAGCCCTAGCGTTTTTCGTTGTTGCTCTTTTTTATCTGGCGCCATTTATCTCTGACACCAGTGCAAATCGCTATTGTTGCTGGCGTTTGCGGCGGCGAAGGAGTGCCGCTGCGGTGCCAGAGCCACCAAGTGCGAGCAGGATTGCTGCAAGCGAAAGCTGGTCGCCTGTTACAGGAATCTTGTTAGCTGGAGTCTTGGTGTTGACGACAGATATTCTGTCAGCTGCGTCGTTCAAGCTGTACTTAGCCGAAGCGCCGCTAGCAAATGTCACCTTGCCGTCGGTTCCAACAGTGAATGTCAGAACATCTGCGACCTTGTCGTAGCCAGTTGGAGCTTTTGTTTCTTTAAGCTCATAGGTCATGCCTTGAATCAAGCCATTGATTACAACCGTGCCGTCATCGCCCGAAACAACTGTTCTAATCTCGTTGTTGTCGGTAAACTTGCCGCCGTTCAAAGCGCGAACCTCAAACTCGGCACCCTTAAGCGCGGTGTTGCTTGCATCGGTCTTGTAAATCGTGACTTCGATTGGCTCGTTGCGAACAGTCATTGTCTCGCCCTCTGCGGAGTATTTATTATCGGCAGCAGCCACAAGAGCAATTGTTCCGTCATCGTTGATGCCGAAGCTTACAACCTGCTCGTTGAGCTCGTAACCATCAGGAGCTTTAATCTCCTGAATTGTGTAGCTAAGCTCGCCGTCGGTCGTTACAATGCCGCCGATTACGTCGCATTTAACTGCGTCGCTCAAGTCCTCAGCCTCACCAACAAGCATGCTGCCATCGACAAGAGTTTGAATGTAGAACGTTTTCTCCTCAATTGCGTTCTTGTCTCCAGGAACCATGAACTCGGCAGTCATCTTATAAACTGCACCCGCAAGCATTGGGTCGTCCTTCTGACCAAGAGTTGCAAGGCTCTTCTTATTGATGGTGATTTCAATTGGTGAATCGATTTGTACGATTACTGAAATCAGTCCAGCGTCGGCATATTCTGCCTCAGCAAATTCATAGCAGTCAGGAATAGTCTCACCCTCAGCAATAGAAAGCTTGCCATCGGTGCCAACTGTGAACTTCAAAGGAGTTGGATCGACTTCGTAGCCAGATGGAGCATCTACCTCAACGAGGGTGTAGGTCTCGCCCGCTACCAGGTCATTAATTGTTGGGGTTTCCTCTTCGTCAACAATGAGAGTGCCGTCGTCCTTTGTCTCAATGTTTCGAGTCTGAAGCTCAGTTGTGCCATCGCCCTTAGCAAAGTTACCTGTGAGCTCATACTTCGCACCAGCAATTGTCATCTCGCTCTTTGCTTCGTCGGCTTTATTGAGCGCGACCTTTACTGGTTCGTCGGTGCCAGTCACGATGAATGCGCCGTCTTCCTCAGAAAGCTTCCACGCAGTTGCCGACTCAGAGCCCTTAGCGATTGTGATTGTGCCATCCATCGCAACATCAATGACGAGGTCATCGGTGATGAGTTTATAGGCCGCAGGAGCTTTTGCCTCATGGATGCGATAGCTGCTACCAGCAACAAGTTTACCAGCAAGCGAATCGGTGAATCCGTCCTCGCCAACCGTCAAAGTGATTGGGTCGGTGACGCCGCCAGCAAAGGTACTGCCCTCGCCTTCTGGCGAAATCACAAACTGAGCACCAGTCATTGCAATTGCTTCAGCATCATCAGAAGCAACCTTTTGAAGGGTCAAGTCAATCACCTTGTCGAGCGCGTTAATCTCAATGCCGTCCTCGGTAATTGAGTAGGCGTCAGGCCCGCTAACCTTGGTAATTGTGCCGTCGGTTGCAACCTTAATCTGGAGGTCTTCTGTAATGAGACCGAATGAATCAGGAGCACCGGTCTCAGTAACGACATAGCTGTTGCCCGCAACAAGCTTCTCTTTCAGGTTAGCAAGGCCGTCAGCGTCGGTCACAAGAGTGTAAACGTCGCTCGTGGAGCCGTTGGCGAAGTGGTTTGCCTCGCCATCATCGTTTGTGCCCTCAGCAGCTTTCACTGTAAATGTCGCGTTAGCCAGAGGATTGTTATTATCCTCATCAACCTTCTTGAGGCTGATGTCAACTGGCGTGTCTTTGACGGTCAAAGTAAACAGACCATCGTCGGTTACGTCGTAACCCTCAGCCGTTGCCTCTTCAGCGTCAACCATCTGGATTGAGCCGTCGGTTGCAACAGTGAATTTAGCGACGTAGGTGTTCACCTTGAAGCCCCAAGGAGCCACAGTTTCGCGAATTTCATAGGTCGAAGTGCCGTCAGCCTTGACGAGCGCCTTGTCGAATTCTGCAAAGCCAGTGTCGGAAGTTGCGCTTGGCTTGCCTTTCTCGCCCGCTGTCGTTGTGGTCACAGCCGCGGTTGAGCCGTCAGCAAATGTCGAGCCTTCCGCAGGCTTGAGCTCGAACGTCGCGCCTGCATAGCTTGTTGTCGTGCTGTCAGCAGAAACTTTGCGAACCACAATTCGAGTTGGATCGTCGGTTACATCGCCAGTGAACACGACGATTTGTCCGCTCTCAGTTGTGCGGTAGGCAGAAGGCGCTGCGTTGTAGGCAGAAATCGAACCGTCGTTATTAACAATGAACTTCATCTCGCCGCTGATGAGTTTGTAGCCATCAGGAGCAGTTACCTCTTTCAAGCTATAACGCTCGCCCACCACAAGCTTGCCAGTGAGCTCGTCGGCGCCACCTTTTCCGTCAGCGCCAGTAGTGAACGTGATTGCAGTCGTTGAGCCATCGGCGAAAGTCGAGTCGCCCTCAGGGGTAACAGTGAACACTGCACCTTTCAGAGGAATGTTTTCGGTGCCGTAGCCTTCGCTACTGTATTTAACGAGGCTAAATGGAACAATCTCGTCAGAAACGTCAACTGCGATGTTGCCAGAAGCTACCTCGAACGAGCCGTTCTTAACTCCAGTTGAAGTGCCTGTGATTGTGCCGTCTTTAGCAACCGTGAAGATGAACTGGCCTTCAATCTTCTTGTAACCAGCAGGAGCTTTTGTCTCGGTGAGGATGTAGCTGTTCTCGGCTACAAGTGTAGCTGCAGGGACATCAACCGTGCCGTCATCGGTTGTCTTGAGCGTGATCGCGGTCTTTGAGCCGTCAGCAAAGCTTGAGTTTGCATCCGGCACCAGGCTAAATTCTGCACCTGCCAAAGGTGAGCTATCTTCAGCTTTCTTGTTGATTGCAACTTCAATTGCTGGGTCGGTTGCTGTCAAAACTACTGCGTCGTCATCGATTGCGTAACCATCAACAGCTGATGTGATTTCAATCTTGCCAGCTTCTGTGACGCTAAACTTGAGCGTTCCCTCAATTAGCTCGTAGCCACGAGGTGCTGTCATTTCAGTCAATTCGTACGTCTCACCCTGGGCAAACTTCATAGCACTGAGGTCATCAATTGA
>JAUMVS010000128.1 GCA_030530045.1 Phoenicibacter congonensis | reverse complement strand
TTTTTCGCCCAAATCTGCTAGCCCAGGTTCGTTTTCGCTCACGCTTCTTTAACCTGCATGTCCGTGATTTCTGCTGCATTATACAAAGGGGACGATGAGTTGTGTGCAATTCATCTCCGTCACCAATTTACGCGCAAAAAGAAAGCGCCCAGAATTCTGAGCGCTTTGAAATTTATCTCCGTCCCTTTTTATTTATCTCCGTCACAATTTTTCGAGGCGAGAATTTATCTCCGTCACCAATTGCAGCGGTGAAAATTCATCTCCGTCGCCAATTAACGGCAGGGGCATTTACCTCCGTCCCTAATTTCCAAACTGCACAAAGGGGACGATGAGTTGTGCGCAATTCACCTCCGTCACCATTTATCTCCGTCACCATTTTCGGCTGCGAAAATTTACCTCCGTCACCAATTGCGGGGTTACTGCCAGACGATTTCCGTGACTGAGTCGAAAGGCCCGAGATTTTCAGGAGTTAGCTGGTAGCCGATGTTTTTTGCAACGATTTCATCGGTCCATTTTGAGAATTCTGGCTTGAGCATGCCAACTTTTTTGTAACCAATCGTGACGGTGATGTCGCTCACAATACCAATCTCACCAGTGCCAGTGTCGCCATTTACGCCAGAATTGATGTCCATGCTAATGACTTTGACGCTTGGGTTCTCTTCCTTCGTTTTGTTAATGAGCTCGATTGCTTCTTTAATGCTTCCGCGAGGAACGCCGCCAAAGCCAGTACCAAGCAAGCAGTCGACGATGACATCGAAGCCTTCCAAATTTGTGTCTTCCGAAAACTGCTCGAAAACGACATTTTCTGAATGAATGCCTTTGAAGAAATGAATTGATTCGTCACTTTTTGGCTCTTTTGTGTAAATAATTTTCACATTTTTGCCATCGAGCTGATTGCTTTCCTGCAGAAAATGGATTGCGGCGTAGCCATCGCCGCCGTTGTTTCCGCCGCCGCAAACGACAGCGATATTTCGAAAAGTTCCGAGCTCATCGGCAAGAGCTACGCCCGCTCTGCCCATCAATTTTTGCGCTGCATTGTCTCGGGTGATTACGAATTCATCTAGTCTGCGCATCTGTTCGACCGTAAGAATTGGAGTCGCCATTTTCCGACCTCCTAAAAATATTTTCAATATTTATTTTGAATTTATAAAAATTCTATTAAAATAATTGCTACTTTTTTTAGTTATCGGTTGTATTCTTAGAAAAAAAGTGCGAGATGTAGTTTGGGGAGACGAAATCTCGGTGAATAGGGGAATACAATTCAAAGAGAGAGGGGTAGATCATGAGTTTCTACGAAAGAGCCTTAGAGCTCAATGACGACACCGTTGCAAACAGGCGTCACTTCCACGAGAACGCTGAAGTCGGTCTCGACCTTCCAAAAACAGTTGCCTATGTCAAGGAAAAGCTGGTTGAGTATGGCCTCAACCCTGTCGATTGCGGTAAAGGTGTAACCTGCACGCTCGGCAACGGCGGCAAATGCATTATGCTTCGCGCCGACATGGACGCACTCCCAATGCCAGAGGAGAGCGGCGAGCCTTTTGCCTGCAAGAGCGGCGAAGCTGCACACGCTTGCGGTCATGACTTCCACGCAGCAATGCTCCTCACTGCTGCACGCATGCTCAAAGAGCGCGAGGACGAACTCAAAGGTACAGTCAAATTCATGTTCCAGCCTGCGGAAGAGAACTTCCTCGGCTCGAAGAATATGATTGAGAATGGTATTCTTGAGAACCCACACGTTGATGCTGCGCTTGCCTACCACGTAGCCGCAGGTCAGATGCCTGTTGGAATCTACATGTACAACGACAACGGCACAATGATGTACTCAGTTGATGGCTTCAGAATTGAGGTTCAGGGCAAAGGCTCACACGGCGCCTATCCTCAAAACTCAATCGATCCAATCAATGTTTTGGTTCACATCTACGACGCACTCGAGGTAATTCTTGCTCGCGAGGTTGACCCAACAAAGGCTTGCGTTATGACAGTTGGCCAAATTCACGCTGGCACAGCTAACAATATCATCCCTGAGAATGGCTACATGGAAGGCTCAATTCGTTCGAATGACGCCGACGCTCGTGAGCTTCTCGTTCGCAGAATGAAAGAAGTTGCTGTCAAGACCGCTGAGGCCTACGGCGCAACAGCAAACATTGTTATGCTTTCTGAGGTTCCTCCACTGATTTGCGACCCTGAGTTCACAAAGACAATCGTTGGCTACATGCAGGACATGAACATCGAAGGCATGATGCCTTACCCAGGAATTTCTGCTTCTGCTTCAGAAGACTTCGCAGTTATCGCAGAAAAAGTTCCTGCAACTTTCATGTATCTTTCAGCTGGCTACACCGACGAGCGCGGTCAGTACCCTGCTCACAATCCAAAAGTACAGTTCAACGAGGGCGTTTGCCCAATTGGACCTGCTTGCTTGGCAGAGTGTGCTGTTCGTTGGCTTGCTGACAATCAGTAATTTTTAAAAAACGACTCGAGAGGATCGTCACCAATTTTTTCGCGGCAAAGATGACCGTCACCATTTATGACCGTCACCAATTTCATCGGCGACCCTCTCGAGCTCAAATCGGATTTTAAGCGAGCGCACGGACTACTCAGAACTGGGATTTTGCCCGCTAACTCGCTAAATTATACGTAAGGTTTTTCAAGAAGGAAATTTAGAAAAATGACAGAAGAAAACAAGAAGCAAGAGGTGGCTCCTGCTGAGGACGCTAAAGCAGAAGCAAAAGCTGCTCCAGCTGCTCCACAGGTGGCAATTCCTCTGCCTAAGGGCAAGAAAAATCTTGTCCAAATCGGCTGCATCTGCATGATGCTTTCAGTTGCAATGTACGGCCTCGTATTCGCAACGCTCACATCACCAATTCTCGAAGCTGTAGACGCAATGGGCTACGTTTCACTGTTCACAATTTTCGCTGCACTTGGCGTTTCAATCATGACTCCAATCGGCGGAAAACTTGGCGACCTCATTGGACGCCGCAACATCGTTGTCATCCCTGGCATCATTTGCCTGGTTGCTGGCATTGCATTCGCATTCGTAAAATCACTCTGGCCACTCATGGGTCTTCGTCTGATCATCAGCCTGGCACAGGGCGCATTTACAGCAGCTCCATACATCATCGTTGGCCTCATCAACGAGCGCAAAGATGTTCCTAAATCAATGGGTATGCTCGCTGCTGCTATCGCTGTCGGCGGCTTCGGCGGTTCAATCATCGCTGGCATCCTCACCGACATGGGAATGCTCGAGGCGGCTATCATCATGCCTGCTATTCCGCTGATTATCGGCATCGTTCTCATTTGGCTCAACATGCCAAACGTTAAGAAAGACGGCAAAGTTGTCATCGACTGGGCTGGCATTGTTTGCCTCGTAGTTGCACTTTGCGGAATTCTTCTCGCACTCAACTTCGGCGCTTCAATGGGCTGGGGCAACCCACTCATCATCCTCGGTTTCGTCATCGGCATCGTTGCTCTCGTAGCACTCGTAAAGGTCGAAGGCAAATCGGCAGAGCCACTGATTCCTCTGAAGCTTTTCAAGAATTCGCTCTACACCACACTCCTCGTTGTTGGCTTCATCTGCTACTTCTATCAGACAGCAATGAACACCTACGCTCCAATCGGCGCAATGAAGGTCATGGGTTCTTCGACCGCTATGGCTGGCGCACTCCAGATGCCAAGAACCATCCTCGTTATGATTCTTCCTACAATCGTTGGTGTTTGGGTTGGTAAGAAATCAAGCCGCGCATGGGTCGCAATGGCATTCGGAACTGCTCTCGTTGCAATTCCAATGATTTGCATGGGCTTCACAACTCCAACAATGAGCATCGCAGTTTACTTCGTAGCTCTCACTGTTACAGGCATCGCAGAAAGCTTCCGTTCTGTATCGATTACACCTTCGGCACAGTCGACACTTTCGCCTGAGGACATGGGCGTTGGCACTTCGCTTGTTAACTTCTTCAACTCACTTGCACAGACAATCGCTGCTGCAGTGTTCGGCGTAGCTTACAACGCTTGCACAGTAGCTGACCCAACAAACGTTGCTAACATCCAGGCTGGCGTTAACTCGGTATTCCTGGTAGCTGGCGTTGTTACTGCAATCGGATTTATCATCGTCCTCTTTGTCATTCGTCCTAAGATGACAAAGGCAAAGGAGCAAGCAGCTGCTTAAGCTTCAACCGATGACCGTCACCTTTTTGCAATTTCGCAACCGATGACCGTCACCTGTGATTTATCTCCGTCACTTTTTGCGGAAGCAATCACCTCCGTCTCCAATTGATGGCAGTTTAACAAACGTGTCCGTCACCATTTGACGGAAACAGAAAAAACAGAATGATAGTAAAAGCGCCTGGCTCTACCAGGCGCTTTCTTTATGCTTGGAAGTTATCTCTGGAAATCATCTCCGTCACCTTTTGCGAAGCGACGAATTATCGGTGATTTATCTCCGTCACTTTTTACAGAACGAGGCATCTATCACCGTCACCTTTTGCGGACGA
>JAUMVS010000127.1 GCA_030530045.1 Phoenicibacter congonensis | reverse complement strand
ATGCCACGAATAAAAATTACACCCAAATTTTCTAAACTACTCAAAAAAATCCCCCGAACTTTCAGGGGAGAGAATTGAGGCGTTTAGGGAGGTTCCCTTTAGCCCGGTACTATCGACCACAACGTCAAAAGGATCGCGCTTGCCGTATGCTTTGAGAGAAACGTTCAACGTTTTAGAGCGTTTGCAAAGGGACGTATAATCGGGAACGCGTGCTTTCTGAACTATGAGGAGAGAAAACATACTCCGCCAAAATCCTTCGGCGCTTCGATAGGTAAAGTGGGAGACTTCGCGAACGATCAGCAGTGTTTCAATCGCCGTATCGCTATAAACAGGGGCGACTGCGACGGCAACCTTGATTTTTGTGGTTCCAAAGCTCCAATACGTCGTCGCTGAACTAGAACGTAATGTTCTCGCGATTAACTAACGATTCGTTATACTGATTCCAATTGCGATTTTGTCATTTTCGCACCTCTTGATACTTGATTGTGCTGAGCTTTCAGGTATCATGTATAGTTGGGGTGTCACATATTTGCAACTTTTTTCAAAAAGTTATTCAACATGCCATTGTAAATGGAAAGGGTGGTGTAACATGATCAAAATCCTTACGTTTGGAGTTTACGATTATTTTCACTTAGGACATCTTCGGCTATTTAAGCAATGTAAAAAGCATGCAGATTACCTAGTGGTTGCTGTCCAGAATGGTGAATATGTGAGGAAATTCAAACCGGATGCAAAAGTTTTATATACTACTGAAGAAAGGGTGGAAATGCTTGAAGCCCTTCGTATCGTAGACGAAGTAATCGTCTACGATATCGTATGTGTTGAGTTCCTGAAAAATGTAGATTTTGATATATTGGCTCTCGGCGAAGATCATACGGCAGAACGTTTTGCTTTGGTTGAGGACTGGTGTAATAAAAGTGGTAGAACGGTAGTTCGATTAAAAAGAACTCCGGGAATTGCGTCTTCTGATATAAAATCTACTCTATCTTCAGAGTGTTAGAAAACATAGGTGGTTTTTGGCGTTGTTGAATAAAGATTTTATGAAAAATAAACAGAGGTAAATTCTGTCAACATGTTAAGAGCATTGATTTTTACCATTGTTTCAACCCATTGGTTTTCAGTGTTCGATTTTTTAATCGCTCTCCGAATAACCTTTTAATTCGGAACATGGCTGTTTCAACCAGAGAGCGTTGATGATAATTAACTTGCTCTTTTCACGAGTCTGAACCGAATAGCCTCGATATAAGTATGGCTCCGTTACGGTAAATTCCATTTGCTCCCCAATCTCCATTCTGATCATATCGGGCGTTTTTTCGCGGCGGTATCACAGGGTGGATTCCAAGGCGTGAGGCTGTGTGATAAACACGGCGTTTATCATACGCGCCGTCGCCGCGCAAAGAAACGACGTTACCGTCGATGTGAGTCAAAAGATCCGGAACAACAGACGCGTCGTCACGGCTGTTGGAAGTCATTTCCGCAGCGACGATCTGCTGGGTTTTAGCGTCTATCGCAATGTGAAGTTTACGCCAAGTTCGACGTTTGCTCCTTCCGTGTTTGTAAACCTTCCATTCGCCCTCGCCGTAAACCTTCAGCCCGGTACTGTCGACCACAACGTCAAGAGGACCGCGCTTGCCGTACACATTGAGAGAAACGTTCAACGTTTTAGAGCGTTTGCAAAGAGACGTATAATCGGGAACACGCGCTTCTTGAACTTTGAGGAGAGAAAACATATTCCGCCCAAATCCTTCGGCGCTTCGATAGGTAAAGTGGGAAACTTCGCGAACGATCAGCAGTGTTTCAATCGCCGTATCGCTGTAAACAAAGGGGCGACCGCGCCGGCAACTTTGATTTCTGTGGTTCCAAAGCTCCAATACGTCGTCGCTGAACTAGAACGTAATGTTCTCGCGATTAACTAGCGATTCGTTGTACTGAGTCCAATTGCGATTTTTTGTCATTTCCGTACCTCGTGATACTTGATTTTGGTTGTGCTGTCAATTACCATGTAAGGGTAGAGTGTCGCATATTTACGACTTTTTTAAAATTTTTATTCAACAACGCCGTATCAATGGAACATTTGCTCTGTTGTCTCGTTTATGTGTTGCGAAGAGTTTAGGCCTCTAAGGCGCGGAAGCATTAGGGCGGCAGAGGTGACTTAATGAAGATACCATTTTACCAACCAGACATTTCTGATTTGGAAATAGAAGAAGTGGTTGCCGCGTTGCGATCGGGATGGATTACAACCGGTCCTCGCGTCAAGCAGTTGGAGAGAGATTTGGGCGAACGTTATGGGGCTCCCTATCGCTGTGTGTGCCTGAATTCCCAGACCTCTGCTGCAGAATTGGCATTGCGTGTTTTGGGAATCGGGCCTGGCGACGAAGTAATAGTGCCTGCGTATACCTATACCGCATCGGCATCCGTTGCGTATCACGTAGGCGCAAAACTTGTCTTGATTGATTCCCAACGAGACTCGTTTGAAATGGACTACGATGCGATGGAATCAGCGATAACCGAGCGAACAAAGGCTATTATTCCTGTTGATCTTGGTGGGGTTCCTTGCGACTACTATCGTATCTTTCAAGCAGTCGAGAATAAGCGAGGGCTTTTTAAGCCGAACTGCAAGTATCAAGAGGCACTAGGACGCGTTGCTGTGTGTGAAGATGCTGCACACGCACTCGGTGCAACCTATTATGGAAAACCACTCGGAAGTGTTGCCGATTTTGCGTCGTTTTCTTTCCATGCAGTTAAAAATTTTACGACCGGCGAGGGAGGTGCGGTAATGTGGCGCACCATGCCGGGAATCGATGACACAGAAATCTATCGTTATTTCCAACTTCTCTCGTTGCATGGCCAGTCAAAAGATGCTTTTGCAAAGAAATTGCTTGGCTCGTGGGAATACGACGTTGTTGGATTGTGGTATAAGTGCAATATGACGGACATAACTGCCGGAATTGGTTTGGCACAGTTTCAACGCTATCCCGGTATGCTTGAACGTCGTCGCGAACTCATCGCTCAATATGATGCTGCGCTTGCTCCATTGGGAGTCGAGGTCCTCGTTCATTATCGTGTTGATCGGCAGTCTTCCGGACATCTTTACATAACCCGTGTCCCTGGTGTGGATCTTGCAAAGCGTCAGGAGATTATCGTCAAAATGGCAGAGCGTGATATTGCGTGCAATGTTCATTATGAACCACTTCCCATGCATACCGCATATAAAAATCTCGGATTTGATATTGTAAATTTCCCCAATGCATATGCGCGTTACATCAACGAGATCACACTTCCGTTATACACGAAATTAACAGATGAAGAGGTTAACTACCTTCTCGAGAGTTTTATCGATGTACTTAAAACTAGTGACGTTTGTGGCTGAAGAAGGCGTAGATGAACAAAAGATTGGTATTTTCACGGGGCGTTGTTGAGTAAAAATGGGTGTAATTTTATACGTGGTATTTGTAATTGACAAAAAGTCCTTTCTTTGTTTATAAGCAACACGAACATAACCAACAAGTTACAAACAAAGAAAAGGACTGTCAAATGCAAAACTCATTCATATCAACCGAACTTTCGAATTTCAAGGCAAATTTGTTAGGAATTGTGGCGTTGTTGAATATTTTTTTAAAAAAATCGCAAATATGCGGCGCCCAATCCGTGTATGATACTCGACAACACGAGCTAAATCAAATATCACGAGGTGCGAAAATGCCAAAAATCGCAATTGGACTCAGTATAACGAATCGCTAGTTAATCGCGAGAACATTACGTTCTGGTTCAGCGACGACGCGTTGAAACTTCTTTGGAACCACCAAAATTAATGTTGCCGTCGCGGTCGTCCCTTTGTTTATAGCGATACGGCGATTGCAACATTGCTGATCGTTCGCGAAGTTTCCCACTTTACCTATCGAAGCGTCGAAAGGTCTGGACGGAACATATTTTCCTCCTCAAAGTTCAGGAGGCGTGTGTTTCCGATTATACGTCCCTTTGCAAACGTTTCAAAACGCTGAACGTTTCTCTCAAAGTGTACGGCAAGCGCGGTTCTCTTGACGTTGTAGTCGACAGTACCGGGCTGAAGGTTTACGGCGAGGGCGAATGGAAGGTTTACAAACACGGAAGGGGCGAATGCCAAACTTGGCGTAAACTCCGCATTGCGACAGACGCTAAAACCCCATGGATCGTCGCCGCGAAAACGACTTCCAACAGCCGTGACGACGCGTCTGTTGTTCCGGAACTTTTGACTCAATCGACGGTAACGTCGTTTCTTTGCGCGGCGATGGCGCGTAGGATAAACGCAGTGTTTATCACACAACCTCACGCCTTGGAATCCTCCCTGTGATACCGCCGCGAAAGAACGCCCGATATGATCAGAATGGAGATTGGGGATCAAATGGAATTCACCGTAACGGAGCCATACTTATATCAAGGCTATTCGGTTCAGACACGTGGAAAGAGCAAGTTCATTACCATCAACGTTCTCTCGTTGAAACGGCCATGTTCCGAATTAAAA